>URJC01000071.1 GCA_900548135.1 uncultured Odoribacter sp.
ACGCTGAAAGCGGACAAATATATTTTTGCGGGAATAAATCTGACTCCAGCCATCATTAACGAAATCGAAGCCAAGGGGTTCGGAGCTTTCAATTACAAGGAATTTGAACAAAGCGTCAGTGATTTAACAAGTACAGTTAATGGTTTCGTTATGTTTAACGCCTCTTATCCCACACTTACTCCCGGAAATGCTTTACCCACTTCAAAAGATGCTGCAACAGCCAACCCCATATCTATACAGATGGCCCGGGTAGTTGCTAAAGCAGCCGTTTTTAAAGGCTTGAATTTTACCATAAATGGTGGAGGAGAAATGCAAAATATCACTTTCGGTTGGAGAAATATCAACAAACAATTTTATTTTATACCCAAAATAGACGGGGGGATCATCAAAGATTATAATTGGGACAGTTATAATACCAATGATTTTGTACGGGGAACAGATACTATTCCTATAAATGCCAATGGAGCCACTCCTTCTCAATTTACTTACGCACTTGAAAATACGTTCAACTATACCCCGAATGTTTCTTTGATCGACCAATCTACTTTTTTAAGTATCAGGGGACAGTTCCGGCCCGACCAAATCATCCAGATAAAGGGTTCAACGACGCCTCAAACTTCGGATGATTTTGAAACGGTGGACAATCCCAATGGTTATGGCACTTTCTACGTTGTTCGCACAGACGATGGTATCAGCAACTATTTCATAAAATCAACAGATGCCGAACAATATGCACAACTTTGTATCAACAATGCCGCAGGTATGCCCAAACTTACCGGAAGTTATGTTGTAGCAGACAATACTTACACCAATGGCATGTGTTATTACCATGTACTTGTTAATAGCGCTGCCAGCGGGCAATATACCCCTTACGGCATCTATCGGAATCAATACTATCGGTTGACACTTAACTCAATACAGGCTCCGGGCAATCCTAATGACAATTTTGATCATAACGAGGTTATCAGTCCCAATACCTGGATCGATGTTGATATTACAGTCAACGACTGGGAAGTCGTCGATGAAGATCGTGATCTATAAAATTAAAACCATGTGCAACCTACGGACAGCCAATATGAAACAAATCTTGTTTCTCATGATAACCCTATGGCTATCCGCAGGTTGTTTGCGTGAAAACCGTTCCGGATGTAGTGACGGTCTTTTAGTAAAATTCCATTATATTACTTCCGATGGCCTTTCCCGTAATTCCGGATCACTGTTAACCGGTTACTTATCTGTCTTTGTTTTCAACGAAAACGGACTTTTTACTTGTGTAAAAAAAGATTCAGCCACTCCTATAAATGATCATTACACCATGTTGTTGCCCCTTTACGAGGGCCAATATCAATTTGTCGCCTGGGCTGGTCTATCAGATAGCTACACGCTTTCTGCCTGCCATCCCAATCAAACCCGTATCGAAGACTTTATTTTACGATTAAGACGGGATCCCGGAAATAAGATCCCTATTTCCCCTTCATTACTCTATCAGGGTTGGCATGAAACAGTAACACTGCACCCATACGAAACAACGGAAATCACAATAGGTCTCCAACGTATCACGAACTCAATTCAGGTCATTGTTCATTATGCAACTCCAGAAATATCACCCGCCATCAGTATAGAAGATAATAATGGCGCGTATAACTATCGTGGAGAAATCATATCCGAGCAGTTATTGTATTATTCACCGCACTCAGCCTATTCTCCGGACTCAGCCAATACCTGGACTGCCCATTTTAACATTATGCGCCTGCAAGACGATAGTGATGCCCGGCTCAAAATATATAACTCCGCAAATGAACTACAATACAATGAAAGTTTAATAACCGGCTTGTTAGGAGCCCATCCGGATATCAATTTTAATACAGATCACGACTTTATCATAGAAATTAGCCTGGACAGCTATTATATTCCCGTCAGTATCCGGATTAATGGATGGGAAATCATTCCCGAAGACATCAACTAAGATTTTTTCGTTCCTATAGACAAC
Organism: uncultured Odoribacter sp.; assembly: GCA_900548135.1. Taxonomy (GTDB): domain Bacteria; phylum Bacteroidota; class Bacteroidia; order Bacteroidales; family Marinifilaceae; genus Odoribacter. The sequence goes on from URJC01000071.1 coordinate 1,991, forward strand.
CTCAGCAACTTCATCAGTAAATATAAATAACTTGATCTATTTACCCGCCAAATATTGTATCTTTGTATACTCAAATACTTCATCAAATCATGGAAACATTCATGGATAAGTTCAGACAAAAATACAACCTCTCAGCAACCGATCTCCGGACATTGCTCAATCACATGCAGGAAGCCCGGTTTAAGAAAAAAGAAATGATCGTCAACGAAGGGGAACGCAACAACAATCTGTATTTACTAAAAGAAGGTATTTGGCGTGCCCATTATTTAAAAGATGAAACAGATACCACCATCTGGTTTGCTTCTGCCGGAGAAGTTGCCTTTTCGATTTGGGGATATGCAGACAATTCAGTATCCCAAATCTCAATAGAAGCCTGTTGCGACAGTATAGCCTACTACATTTCCCGTCAAGAACTAACCCAATTATTTGATTCTTCACTTGGATTGGCCAACCTGGGACGCCGTCTGATGGAACAGCAATTACTGACTACTGAAAACTGGCTTCTCAGTAGCGGCAGTCCACGTGCCAAAGAACGTTATCTCACCCTGATCCGCCAAACACCAGAATTACTGCAATACGTCCCGCAAAAATACATTGCTTCTTATCTCTGGATTACTCCTCAGTCATTAAGCCGGATACGGGCACAAATCAAACTTTAATTATACTGTTACTCCGGTTGTCTGCTATATATTTTCCTTCCTGAATTCCGGAAATTGTCATCTTTAGAAACACTGTTTTATCTGCTTTCGTATAACTAGCAAATAAAACTTTACATCATGACAACAAACCCAAAGAAAACCCCCGGTTATCTCGAAGATGAACATCTTAGTATCGGTACCAAAACATATCTGAAGGTATTGAATGCAGGAGATAAACCCGTAGAATCCCTTCCGGTCACGGAAGCCAGAAATGTGTTAGCGGACACCCAGGCAAGTGTTGAGGTAGACCTCTCCGGTGTCGAAGAATCAGAAAAAACCATCATCGTCGATGACCACATGATTCTCCTGAATATTCTCCGTCCGGAAGGTAAAACAGAAAAACTACCTGTTTTCATTTTCATTCACGGTGGAGGCTGGGTTTTAGGAGATTACACTACCCATAAACGTCTTGTCCGGGATCTTGTTGTGGAATCAGGTTACGCCTGTGTATTTATTAACTATACTCCTTCTCCCGAAACCAGATTCCCACAGGCTATCAATGAAATCTATGCAGCAACCTGTTGGGTTGCTGAACATGGTAACGAAATCCATGTCAACAGCAAGCAACTGGGTATTGTCGGCAATAGTGTAGGTGGCAATATGGCTTTTGTTACCAGCATGTTAGCCAAAGAACAAAAAGGTCCGGAGATCAAAATACAAATCCTGATGTGGCCGGTTACGGACGCTAATTTCGATTGGGAATCCTATGAACTTTATGGCCAACAGCGTTTTCTTACCACATCATTGATGAAATGGATGTTCAACCAATACCTCAATGCAGAAGATGACCGCCTGAATCCTCATCTGTCTCCTGTGCAGGCTTCTATCGAGGAACTGCGGGGGTTACCTCCTACGCTGATCGAAGTCGCCGAAAACGACATTCTCCGCGATCAGGGTGAGGCATTAGGCCGGCGGCTTGATGAAGCCGGAGTTGATGTTACGACCGTCCGCTTCAACGGCGTCATCCATGACTGGGGTATGCTCAATGGATTTGCCAAGCAACCTCCTACACATGCCCTCGTCCTTTTCTCTGCAGCAATGTTAAGAAAATATTTGAGTTAACTTCACTCATATTCATCATCAGACTTCCCGGGAGAATCAAAACCCGGGAAGTATTCCTCCTGTCATCCGGAACTTCCGGATAATTTCCCATTCAGCTTATCCCAATCCTCCCTGTTCTTCCGTCTCTCCATCCGGCTATCCCCTCCCCGATCACATGGGCAATTGCAGCCCCGCATCATAGTATTCAACAAAGTCGACTTACCACAACCTGAAGTCCCCATAATAGCAATTTTAATCCCATCAGGTCATTTTTATATAAATTCATCACCTGTTTTTCATTCGCTTTTAAGCCGTTCTGAGGGATTTATCCGCATAATCTTCAATAATTGCGAACCGATAGTCAGCAAAATAATGAACAACAAAAGAGCTACAATCACAACAAATGGCCACGGTGTCAACTTGAAATGATAAACATAATTTTCCAGCCAAACATAAACTCCCAAAAACAGCAACGGTAATGCTATCACAGCTGCCATACCCAACAACCACAAATAATGACGAATAAAGATCCGGGCAATATCGACTAAAGTTGCCCCGTTAATTTTCCGGACAGCCATTTCCCGGCTTCTTCTTTCCACCGCCAGCATCATAGATGAATAAATCCCCAATAAACTAATCACCACGCAGACCAAGGTTAATATTCCCATTAAGAACCCGATTTCCCTCAGATAATCTATATTCGATCCGATTTCATCATACAAAGTTTTGATCCAAAGAGGTGTAAACACATTGACCTGTCCCCTCATTTTGTTCTCCATAGGCTTCAATACTTCGGGGTCAACGCCAGGTCGTAATTTTACATAAAATGTCCAATTCGGATCCACCGGATCAAAAGGAAGATAAATACAAGGCACCACTTTAGGATCACTTTCACTAGTCAGAATATCTTCTATTATTCCAACAATATGGTAACTTTTTATCCCCTGCCAATAATCAAAACGAATCTCTTTACCCAATGGATTCATTCCCCAACACCGGATAAACTCACGATTTACTACCGCACTCAACATTTCATTTTCGTGGAAAAAGCGTCCCTCTTCCATCCGGGCATGAACAAAATCAGGATAATTGGCATCGGTATACATAAAAAAAGTCTGGAATTCCCTTTCTTCTCCAATCCATCCAAGCTCCAATAGTCAGCACCTACACTCCAGAGACAAAGCAATGAATTACCATTTCTGACAGCCATTTCCAGATAAGGATTTGAATTTACCATGTTTTGAAAATCAACCCGAATAGGTTCGAGCTTATCCCCATTCAGAGGAAACTCATAAATTCTCTTACACTCTTCCAAAGATAATTTCCCCATCATGCGCTGCTGCAAATAGAGTTGCTGGGCATACAGAAAGTAGGCTCCCCCTCCCAGTAACATACAAATCATCAGTTGCAATCCCAATAATAAATTTTGTACTACCGACCTATGACGTATATTCCCCCCATCTTGTAAACTCCGGAGCAATGGTATATGCCGTATCTTCTTTAAGCTCACCCAGGCAATCATCAGCATACACCCCAATACCAACAGAGCATATTCCAACAGACAGACTCCTGACTTTACCATCCAATGTAACCGGTCATCAAAATAAAAATAGCCGGAAATATCTTCTGTAAATAAATGGGACATTACTTCCAACAAAAGTAAAGCAACAAACACTGACATCATCACAGACAATATGATCTCTATTGCAAACATACGAAAAATCACCTGGGGAACAGCACCGGAAATCTCCCGGACAGCATATTCTTTCTGCCGGTTAAGGATACGACCTGACATGAACAATACATAATTAAAGACAGCAGTCAACAAGACCAAAAATCCGATTCCCGCAAAAATCAGAGGAAAAGTCCAACGTGACTCAGCCCCCCAGTTACCCCTAACCTCAAGATAAGGACATAGCCTTTGTGGAACGTTCATCTGTGCTTTCAACTCCGGATGCTTGTCTAACCAAATAGCTATCTTCTCATTTACTTTCTCATAATGAATCCCAGGACGAAGTTTAAATAATACCTCAGCATGACTCTGATAATGCCCTGATTTGGTTTTTTCATCAGCCGGATTCAATAACACGCCAGCCATTGATTCAAAATCCGTTTGTGAAGGAAAATCCTCCATGACGGCAGCCACCCGATAGAGATCATTTGTATTATCAAAATCCCGGATATCCGTAAAAGTACACCCCACTACTTCTGTCGTTCCAAAAATACGTCTAGCACCAGCAAGAGTTAATATCACTGCATCTGGTTGTTTCTTCACCGTTTCCCAATTTCCCTGCAACAATTTAAAACCAAAAAAATCCATGAATGAGCTGTCCGTATAAAGAAAAAATTCTTTTCTCCAGGTTTTGGTTCCATTTTCCTGTTCCACCACGCACATCTTATCGGAATAACCTCCCAGATTAAAAAAGACCACCGCCTTATTAATCTCCGGAAATTCATCCCGGATAGACCGGGCTATTCCTGCATCTACCAACGGAAACATATCATAATCTGAATTAGAAGTCACTAAAGAATAAAGATGCTTCACATCCGGCATTCTCCGGTTCCACATTAATTCATCCCGCAACTGGTCATTACACAATACAAAACTGGTTAAACCTACCGCCAATCCCAATAAACTGATCACGGTTTGTTGCTTATATTTCAGCAAATTCCGCCACGCTATTTTTAAATCATGTTTAAACATCCTTTTCCGGTAACAAAGTTCTGATCCCCACTGTCATTTTCCCCTTAATCTCATTTTATGATCAACTCTTCCACATCGCCAAACCGCTCATAACCTGAGACAATCACCCGATCTCCCTGTTTCAGCCCCTCCAGAATCTCATATTGACGGGGATTCTGCCGCCCAACAGAAATTGGTACTTTCACTGCTCTATCTCCGGATGCATTCAATTTATAAATCCACTGTCCTCCCGTATATTGGAAAAAATCACCTTTAGGAATAGTCACAGCATCTTCGGGCTGTCCCAACTCTATCTGTATCCGATAGCTCTTACCTATACGCACATTATCGGGTTTATCTTCAGTAAATACCAAATCTACATCAAAATTACGATCCTTTACTTCTGGTACCACTTTCGTAATCCGCAGGGGAAACTTTTGATTCTGGTAATTCACCATGGCCGGTAAACCGGTTGTCACCCGGTCGATATAATACTCATTCAATGCAGCATGTATTTTAAACTGATCCAACACTTTTATTTCTGCAATACTCTCCCCGGTACCCACTTGTTGTCCGGGAGTAACTTTAATAAAACTCAGCTGTCCGCTGACCGGAGCTTTTACCACAAGCTTATCCAACCTTTCACAGGCACGGCTGAATTTCTTTTTTTCTCTTTCCAAATCATTGTTCATCAATTCCTGACGAATAATAGTCACCGTCGAATCATGACGCAAACCTTCCAATTGAAGTGCAGTATTGGCTTTTTTGTATTCATACTCGTCCCTTGAAACCTCTAACTGAGCTTTACTCTTTACCCCCATGCGAAATTCTTCCTCATCTAATCTGTAGCTTTTCTCCAAACGTTTCAATTCATAAGCAGCTTGCAACATCTGTTGTTTCAGATTCAAACTCTTTTGCTCCATTTCAATCTTCTTTTCCCGAAATCCCATCAATTGTTTATCCAGATCATCTTTCTGATCTTCTATACTACGCTTTAATTCCGGATTAGTAAGCAACAAAATGGTATCTCCTTTCTCCAGCATCATACCTTCTTCACCTATAATCCGTTCTACACTCCCTCCTTCACGGGTATTCACTTTCAAAGTCAGAATAGGTTGCACAATCCCTTCCACGTCCACATATTCCAGAAATTTTCCTAAAACCACATCCTCTATCCCGATTCTTTCCTGATCGATTCGCAACTTCCGGCCCCCGGAAGAAGCAACAATCACATAAATAAAAAAAACAACAAACAGTACCCCTGCAATCAAATAATTCCGGTAACGTATACAAAACGGCTTTTTTTCTAAAATACGGTCCATATTCACTTAAATATTTTAACAATATCAAAATTCACTTTATCAACTCTTCCAGCTTTTCCTGTATCTCACAATTCTGTTCAAAATCATATAAAGTCATGCTCCTCAAAATGTAATACAAATTCCAGAAAGTACTTAAAGAAGACAAAAAACTACGGCTTGCCCGATCCTTTTCAGTTGTCGAAGCATTTAAATCCAATACCGACGATTTTCCCAATAAATACAACTTACGGGTAACATCATATCGTTTACGGGCTGTCAGATCCGTTTTCATTGCAATCTTTACCCTCTCAGATTGTAAATTAAACTGCATGACCAGCTTCCGGACATTCATTTCCAGGTCATTCTTTTGTTGTTCCACCTGTACTTCAACTAAATCCTGACGGGAACGGGCCACCCTCACCTTTCCTTTTCCCTTTCCCCAATCCAGTAACGGAAGCGAAATTCCTACACTGACCTGTTGCTGGTCCAACGGACTATGATAAGCTTCCGACACCGATGTCCCCGTCTGCGACAATCCACATTGAAGATAAAGGTCTGCTTTCAAACCTGCATTACTACGTGCCTGAGCGACAGAACCCCGGCTTTCCAGCAATTTACGTTGCATAGCATCCACATCAGGACTATTCAGGTTAAACCAATGGAAAGCAACGCCCGGTTCCACTTGGAAATGAGGCACATCAGTATCAACCTTAACTTCGAGTACCACCTCTTTATCCAACCCCAATAAAGAACACAAAGCCTGCCGGCAATTATCCATCTCTATAATAGCATCCATTCGATTTGTCGATTCAGTCAAACAATTCACCTCCAGTTGTAACAATTCATTTTCCGTTATTGTCCCGATATCATAACGTCCTTTGGCAAATTGGTATAAAGTATCTGCGTTAGCATAATTAAAGCAAGCCATTTCATAATCACGTTGTGCACTGGCTAAAGCAAAAAATTTACGGGCAGCATCAGCAGCCACCAATTCCAAACTTTCTACATAAGCTTTGCGGGCTTCTCTATAACGGACAGGCTCAATTCGTTTATCCCATTTCAGGCTATTATACCCGAACAAAGACTGAGTATACCCCACAACAATTGGGGATGTCCTGTAAGAAATAGCCTTAGAATCAAACAATTTCATCCGTTGTATCGCACTCTCCACAAAAAAACTTCCTCCGGTAAAAGGAACATTCTGCTTTACCGTTACTGCCCCATCTACTGTCAGCATATTCTGAGGTACATATTTATCAGTTCCATCCGGTAAAGTAACTTTACTAATCGTTCGTGTTAGCTCCGGATCTGAAGACAAAGATACGGAAGGCAGGTAATTGGCCCGGAATGAGCGGTAATTCCAGTAAGCCGAAATAAAAGTATGCCGTGCAGCCATTGCATCCGGCGAATATAACCGCGCCATCTTAACCACCTGTTCTAATGTCAATACCATCTTTTGCCCGGTACTGTCAATACTCCCCTGTGCCCTGCTTTCTATACCAGTGATCACTAATCCCATTACAATATATAAAATTTTCAGTTTCATTATATTTCTTTTACACATCCATAAACAAATAATATACCATACATACAAACAAATGAACAACAACAATTTACACAAAATTCACTACAAACACACCTGTGCAAATCCGCACAAAATACGTTCGATTTCGCACATACAACTCTCAAATATTATCATTACATTTGGAACACAATAAGACGCCCTAAATAAGTCCTGATAAACCTCTTAGTTTAATCAGATAACAAATAATCATAAATCTGCCATAAACCAATAAAAATGTCGGCCGATTAAATTCACGATAATGACTGGAAAAATATTGATAGTAGATGATAACGAAGATGTATTACTGGCGCTCAATCTTTTGCTTGAGCCGTATGTAGAAAAAATCAAAGTAACAACATCCCCGGAAAAGATAGGTTATTTCATGGATACCTATTTTCCGGACGTTATACTGCTGGATATGAATTTCAGCCGGGATGCCAGCAGCGGACAGGAGGGGCTGGATTGG
>URJC01000072.1 GCA_900548135.1 uncultured Odoribacter sp.
GGATTGTCCGGGCTTTTTCCTTTTGAGCTAATAACCAGCTGCGTGAGATAACAGCATGTGCTTTCAGGAGTTCGGGAGAGGAGGTGGCGCTCATTTCTGATGAGATAACACTGAGTAGATAGTCCTCCAGGGACAATATATTGATTGCTGTCAAGTGCTGACCTTCGTCAATCAGTTTAAGTTTACCTTTAAATTTCTGATTTTCTTTACGTTCCCAGTGAAATTGAATGCCAATGACAACATCTGTCAGGTCAAAATCGGTTGTTTCCGGATTTTCCGGTTCCAGCAGGAAGGGAAGTGTAATGGCTGTTGTACCCTGCTGTCCTTGCAATAAGTATTCGTCCTTTACTTTCCGGAGGATATAGTCTCCGGAGTAAATTTGTTCCTGATGGCGGAAGGTACCATTCAGACGGAATCGGATCAGGGGCGAAAATAATATGCCGACTTCAATTAACGGAGGAGAACAGAGAATATTCATCATCTGGCATGTTGTAATTTGTGAGTAATTTGGTCCCAGCTTGTTGCATCTACAGTTACTTGCTGGTAAAGGTCTGTCAGTAAAGTCAGGGAATATTTTTGAAAGTCTTCTGGGCGTGGGGCGATAATCAGGCCGGCCATATCCACACATCCGGGGCTGAAAAGGATTTTTTCGTCACCTTCGGCAAAAAATTGCCATGGCCGTAAAAGTTTACGGGGAAAAATACATATGGTCCATTGGCAATTCTCAAACCAACATAACAGGTTGAGCATGGGTTCCAAATCGTATGGGACTGCCTCGCCAATTGTCTGTTGAATGAATTGAAATTGCTGTTTTAGTATGTTTTGGTCTGAAGCTTCTAATAGTACCACTTTTCTTAAATAATCATTCAGGGTGCTGATGGTATAGAAATCTCCCTGATGGATCATTTTCCGGTTTTGGGAACAATATACGTCTTCTTCCAGAGGCATGAGATGGCGGGGGGCCATCTGAAAATGGAAATGGTCTGGTGCAGAAGCCCCACAGGCCGGGCCATTATAGAAAACTGTATAACCCGGATAATCGAAGGCCAGATCCAGCATGTCACCCAATCGGCCGGCGATGAGTTGAGGTTCATGCCTGTTGGAGGGTACGGTGAAATGCTGTGTGAAAATAGGATAAGGATTGATGAAGATGTGGTAGTTTTCACCGTAAGGTATTCCTTTCTGTATGGGCTTCACACAAGAAACAGTCCCGGTTCTGAAGCGTAGCTTTATCGATACGGGCATTGGTGGAGATCATCCGGGCAGGATTATGTTGAACCCGGAGAGTATAAACTCCGTTGGGAATATCTTTGCAGATAACATTCTTCAGGTTATCATATTTTTCTTTTGCCAGCGTAAAAGATTGCATTTGTTTTTCGAACAACAGGTTCAGGGCTTTATCTTTCATGATAAGGGGAATGCTTTATTTTTCAAGATTCTCGCCTGGAGTTCCAGGCTGCGGAGTTTATCTTTATAAAAATTGTAAGTATTCAGTTTATGGATTTCTAAGTCGGCATCTGAGTTGCCTTCCCAACGTCTGCAAAGATATAAGGGAGAAAAGATACGCCCGATACGGAAATCCCGTGAGAGTGCCAATCCTACTGCATAATCTTCCCCGTAACTGACATTGGGAAAGTGGAGGTTGCGGAGTAAGGGGGTATAAAATGCACGGGGGGCCCCCAGTCCATTGATACGTAAGGCATTGTTCCGTCCGTTTTCCGGAGTCCACTCACGGTGGTCGATAATACCTGGGGGAATTTCTTGTAATTGGAAATTGACTATTTGATAGCTTCCGATGACCATTGCACAATTGTGTTTATAAAAGGTATCAACAATCTGCTGGATGACGCTATTACCATTATAGAGATCGTCACTGTCCAGCTGGATAGCAAATTTACCGCATGCGGGGTGGAGGATAGCTGCAGTCCAGCAACCACCGATTTCCAGTTCATGACTATCCGGAATAAAATGAAGTAATCTGGGATTTTTGAGGGCTAATTCTTCCAAAATTGTACTGGTGCCATCCGTAGAATGATTATCCACCACGATGACATTGTACGGAAATGTTGTTTTTTGGGTGAGAGCTGAGTGGACTGCTTCAGTTATGGTTTTTACCCGGTTTTTAACCGGTATGATAACTGAAGCTTCCACAGAAAAATCCTGTTGTGTAAAATCCACTGTATTGAATACAGGGGGCAGCCAGGCATTTATATCCCGGAGGTGTGAAGTACAGGCTTTTTCCATTTCCAGCTGGACTTCCCGGTTGTCTGGGTTTACATAGTCGAATTGCTTTTCTCCGGAACGCCTGTGGTCTTTTTCTTCCACTGTGTAGAGATATTCAGGGAGATGGAGGATTTTTCCATGTTGTGAGATTTTAAGTCTTAAATCATATAAGGCTGCATGTTTGTAAACAATATTCATTTTATCCGCTGCTTGTTTGAAAGCAGAAGCTTTATAGAAAAGCAGCGGACCGAAATTAAAATCATCCCGAAGGCTTCCGGCTTGATACTCTATGGTCGGAACCGGTTTTTTTGTACCTGTTTGGATTTGATAATAATCAGAGTAAAGCAGGTCTGCCTGACTCATCCTGGCAGTTTGTATGAAACGTTCCAAAGCGAAGGGAGAGAGTTGCAGCGGAGTTGTACCCAGAAAGAGTAAAATGTAGTCTGCTTGACATTGTTTAGCTATTTTTTGTATGGTGGCAGTATCCGGAATTTTATTCAGGACGGTGATTTCAGTATTTGGGAGTTTGGGGAGTAACTCCTTGTGAAACGAGAAAGCATGAACACAAAACATATTTCTTATTTTTTCTTCAAATCTATAAAAAATAAGGATTTGAAACTAATTTTGGATGTCCTCTTCCGAGGAAAGGGAGAACAGTTGTTCCATGCAATGATTGATTGTGTCATAGCTGAAACCGCGCCCGAGGGCAAAGCGGACTAATTTACCTTTCATTTTGTAAGCATCTTCGTGAGGAAGTGTTTTCCATTTTTGTTTAAGTATTTCTAAACAATTCTGCTTATATTGTGAATGATCGATTTCATTTAGTGCTTCTGCGATGATTTCCGGGGAAATGCCTTTCTGACGCAGCATTAAGCCTATTTTTTGTTTTCCCCAGTGATTGAAACGGAGTTTGTCCTCAGTATAAATACGGGCATAGCGGGTGTCGTCGATAAATTTATGCTGGCACAAGAAGGCCATGATTTTGTCAATCGCTTCTTCTTCGATTTCCCATCTTTGGAGTTTTTCACGGACTTCTTTGCTGCAATGTTCTTTTTTACTGCATTGCCCTGTTATGATATTCAATGCTTTTTCCGGGGTCATGGTTTCAATTTCGATATTTAACGATTGGAGGTGGAAGAAGGGGTAAGCTGACATTTGATCATCCGGTCTTTTCCCAAGAAATCTTTCCGGAGTTCAATGTTTTGATACCCATATTGAGAAAGTAAACTGATGGTTTCCGGTCCTAATGCTTCGTTGATTTCCAAAAATAAGAGTCCGTTTTTTTTCAGGTAAATCAGGCCGAATTCTGCAATTTTGTGATAGAAAAGCAGAGGCTCTGTATCGGGAACAAACAGGGCTTGATGAGGTTCATAATCGAGTACTTTTGATTCCATTGTTTCTTTTTCACTTTCCCTGATGTAAGGGGGATTACTGACAATAAGATCGTACAATTCCCAATCCTGAGTTTTAAAATTCAGGATATCCCTGACCCAAAAGGTGGTGTTTACCCGATTCAATGCAGCATTTTCTTTAGCAGTTCGGACTGCTTCCGGATTAATGTCGATACCTGTGATGTTAGCCCCGGGACATAAATGGGACAAGGAAATGCTGATGCAGCCGCTGCCGCAGCCAATGTCTAGCAGGTTTTGGCCGGAGACTAAAAAATCATGCACCCAATTTACCAGTTCTGCTGTTTCCGGGCGGGGAATTAGAGTGGAACGGTTTAGCCTGAATCTTAACCCTGAGAATTCTGTTTCTCCCAGGATATATTGAAGCGGATGCCCTGATTTTAATAGATAAATGATTTCGGAAAATTTATTTACAAAGCTTTCATCTAAAATTTCGTTTTTTCTGAGATGGATGTCTATATTTGTAAAATGTAAAACGTCCATATAAATAATCTTGCAAATGCAGTGGATTTCATGTTCACAATATGAATCTTTTAGCTCTTGTAAGGCGTATTGGGATAAATGACGGATTGTATTCATAATACAAAGGTATGAACTAATTGAAAATTGAAAATTGAAAATCGAAAATTAATTTTTCTTTTTTCAGCTTTTTATGTCTTGGTTGCAGATTAGCATATATGTTTTAATAACCTTGTACGTACTTACTGTAGCAAGTGTTGTTTTCAATGTGATTCTTGAAAACCGTAATCCTGTGCGTACTCTGGCGTGGATTATTGTTTTGGTGACTGTGCCTTTGATCGGTTTCCTTTTTTATCTTTATTTTGGGGTGAATTACCGGAAAAAGAAAATGTTTTCGATGAAAGGATTGGGAGATATGAAGTGGTTGCAGTATATGAGTGAGGATCAGAAACAGCTGATTCGCAAGTCTGAATTTTTAAAAAAGAGGGAGACAGTCGAAGTGCGTAAGTTGATGACTTTGCTTCTGAATAACAGTAAGGCTTTATTGACCCGTTATAATCAGGTGGAAATTTTAAATAATGGAGATGAAACTTTTCCGGCTTTATTCGGGGCTTTGGAAAAAGCAAAGAAGTTTATTCATCTGGAATATTATATCATTGATGAAGGAAGATTAGCTACACAGCTGAAGGAAATCCTATTGCGTAAAGCTGCTGAAGGGGTAGAAATCCGAATTATTTATGACGATCTTGGTTCTTGGGGACTATCCAGGGAATATATTCGTGAATTGCAGAAAGCAGGTATCCAAATATATCCGTTCTTACCAGTGCGTTTTCACCATTTGGCTAATAAGGCAAATTACCGTAACCACCGGAAAATTGCGGTGATAGACGGGGAAACGGGTTTTGTTGGAGGACTGAATATTGCTGATCGCTATATGGATGGGGTTCCGGATATAGGAGTTTGGCGGGATACACATTTGAAGGTATTGGGTGAAGTGGTGACTTCTTTGCAAGTGGTTTTCCTGATTGATTGGTATTTTGTGCGTCAAGAACTTTTATTGGATAAAAATGAATATCTGCCTTATATTCAGGTTGATGGAAATGTAATTGTACAAACAGTGACTTCGGGGCCGGATAGTGATTGGGCTTCCATACAACAATCTTATTTCACTTTGATTAATATGGCTAAGCGTTATGTTTTCATATCAACGCCTTATTTTATGCCGGGAGAAACGACTTTGAATTCATTGAAAACCGCAGCGATGAGTGGAGTAGATGTCAGGTTGCTGTTACCTCATAAGTCGGATTCCTGGTTGACACATTGGTGTACACGTTCCTATGTGGGGGAGTTGCTGGAGGCTGGAGTACGGATATATTGGTATCAAAAAGGGATAAATCACAGTAAAGTGATTGTTGTGGATGGTATAGTGGCGAGTGTGGGGACTGCAAATATGGATTTACGCAGTTTTGAACAAAACTTTGAGGTTAGTTTGATCATTTATGACCGGGAGGTCGTGAAAAAATTGGCCACTGATTTCACAAAGGACTTAAGGGATAGTACGGAAGGAGTTATACAACGTTGGAAGTTCCGGTCCAAACGTGAAAAAATATGTGAGTCGGTAGCACGTTTGTTTGCTCCGGTATTGTAAATTACACCTGCCGGTTGTGAGGCCGGAGGAAAGGGGGCTAAAATATAAATTAATTATGCGTAGTAAGGAAATTTCAGGGATTTTGAATTGCAAAGCTTATGAAGTCAGAGACTTTGAAATTGCAGAAGTAAGCGTGGACAGTCGTTCGGTAAATAAGCCTGAAGCGACTTTATTTTTTGCTTTAAAGGGAGTGAATCATGATGCCCACGATTATGTGGAGGAATTGTACGACCGGGGGGGGCGAAATTTTGTCGTGCAAGCGATGCGTGAAGATTTTGTTGCTTTGAAGGAGGCTAATTTTTATGTTGTCGATGACGTATTGGCTGCTTTACAGCAATTGGCAGCCTGGCATCGTCAACAATCACATGCAGAAGTGGTAGCTATCACCGGAAGTAATGGAAAAACAATTGTTAAGGAATGGCTATATCAGTTATTGTCGGATGAGGCGGGGATATACCGTAGTCCGAGGAGTTATAATTCACAGGTTGGAGTGCCGTTGTCCCTGCTGGGAATAGAACCGCAAACACGTTTAGCCATTATTGAAGCCGGAATATCGTTGCCGGGAGAAATGAGCAATTTGCAACGAATGATCCGTCCTGAAATTGGGATATTTACCCATTTCGGAGATGCACATGGAGAAAACTTTTCTTCCCGGCAGCAAAAATTGGAAGAAAAAGCGTTGCTCTTTCAGGCTTGTTCCTGGATTATCGGACGTGAAGGAGAAGCCATGGATTATATTTTGTCGGTGGCTCGACCGCAAGTCCGGAAAATGATCTGGGGAACAGGAGAGCAGGTAGAGGTAAAGATTCTTGCGGAGGTGATCATGGATCACAGCCGGGAGGTGAAAATTTGTTTTGGTGCATCAGAAGCCAAGCTGTCTATTCCTTTTGTTGATGAAGCGTCTTTTGAAAACTGTATGAATGCTGTGTGTCTGTTGCTGCAACAGGGAAAATCTGTTGATTATATAGTTGAGCGGGTGAGCAGGTTGCAGCCTATTGCGATGCGGATGGAAATTAAAGATGGTATTCATCACTGTGTATTGATAAATGATTACTATAATTCGGATGCAGCTTCTTTTCAGTTGGCATTGAATACTTTGGCCATGCAGGATGCCGGAAGGGAAAAAGTGGTTATCCTGTCTGATTTTGTGGATACCGGAACTGAAGAGAGGGAATTGTATCAGGAAGTGGCCCGGTTGTTACGAAAAGCCAAAGTGAGTGTTTTTATAGGTATAGGTGAAGCACTTAATCGTTATAGACCTTATTTTCTGGTACCGCAATGTCGTTTTTACCGGGATACGGATAGTTTTTTAAAGCAGGAAAACCGGGATAACTTTGAGAATCAGGTGATTTTGATTAAGGGGGCCCGTAGATTCAAGTTTGAATATATTGCTGGTTTCCTGCAGAAACAATCTCATGCTACTGTGTTGGAGGTGGATTTGGATGCGATGGTACACAATTTGAATTATTTCCGTTCTTTATTGCCACCTCAAACACATATTGCTGTGATGGTGAAAGCTTTTGCTTATGGAAGTGGTGCTGGTGAGATTGCCAGTTTGTTGCAATATCAGGGAGTTAATTGTCTTATGGTAGCTTTTGCTGATGAGGGGGTAGAGTTACGGGCTGCCGGTATAAATATTCCGATTGCCGTGATGAATCCTGAACCGGAAGCTTTTGACCATATGATAGAGTTTAATCTGGAACCGGAAATTTATTCCCTGGCATTACTGGCGGATTTTGATAAAGCTTTGGCTAAGCATGGAATAGAGGGGTATCCTGTACATTTGAAGTTCAATACCGGTATGAACCGTTCTGGATTGGATATGGATGAATTGCCGGCTCTGTTGGAATTTTTTAAGGTAAAACGCAGGGTGAGGATACGTTCGATGTTTTCACATCTTGCCGGAAGTGATGAGGCTGTTCATGATGAATATACTTTATTGCAGATAAACCGGTTTATTCAGATGACCGGGGAGGTGCAGCAACAGTTTGATTACCATATACTCCGGCATATCCTGAATTCTGCCGGGATAGAGCGTTTCGGACAATATGCTTTTGACATGGTGCGTTTGGGAATCGGCTTGCATGGGATTAGTGCTGTAGGGGCACCTTTGCAACCGGTTAGTTCTTTTAAGACCTATATTGCTGCTATCCGGCAGGTGAAGGCAGGACAGACAGTAGGATATGGACGCAAAGGGGTATTAACCCGGGATTCCCGTATTGCTGTGATACCCGTGGGATATGCAGATGGTTTAAACCGTCACTTTAGTTGCGGAGTTGGGGAGATGATGGTTAAAGGTAAACGGGTGCCGATTGTTGGCAATATTTGTATGGATGCTTGTATGGTGGATATTACAGATACTGATGCTCAGTTGGGTGACGAAATTGAAATTTTCGGAAAACAGATACCTGTTGCTGAATTATCCGGAAAGTTAAACACTATTCCATATGAAGTGCTGACCAGTGTTTCACAGCGGGTGAAAAGAGTGTATTTTAAGGAATAAGTTAAAACTAAGGATGAGGATCCTATGTTCTCATCGTTAGTTTTAAGTTTTGTTTATAAGGAATTGATGTCTTTTTCTAATTCGCCGGAAGTAGTGGGTTTAGCTATGATCCTGTGCTCAGAGTTGATGAGAAACATGGTCGGAGTGGCAAATAGGTTGTAGTCAGAAGCGACTGGACTTTCAAAGCTCCCCTCGGTGTAGGTATTCACCCATTTCAGAGGATAGTTGGCTGTAAATTTTTCCCATTCTTCCTTATTATCATCAATAGAAATTCCGATGATTTTGACCTGTTGATTGCTGAACAGCCCTTTTTGGTCTAGTACTGCCAGTTGTTTCATCAGGAACTGGCAATGACTGCAAGCTGTGTGCCAGAATAAAATTAGAGTATAGGGTGTGACATCACTGTATAAATTGAACGGAGTACCCTGAATATCAATAAGATTTAAATCAGGCACTTTTTCTCCGATAGCCATTCTCCGGTAACCTTCGAGTCGTCTTTTGACCACTTCCGATGAACTACCGCATTGTTGCAGGTAGTTGGATGAAATGTGTGCCAGTACTTCTTCCATGTGCATGGTACTTTCGAATCCTGCAATCAAAAAATGCAGTAGATGCTGTTGCACGATGGGATTGACGTTCAAAAGTGGTACAATGTAATTTATAGCCCTGATGCAATTAGCTTCATTTTCCCTTGGAGACATTGTTTCTTTCATACACATTTTAATGTATTGAAAAATTTTGTCTGTATATATATTCGTATACAATAGGGTCGTATCACTAAAGTCAATTTGTGACAGGAACTCATTTCTGAAAATGGAATCCCGTTGTTCTGGTGTAAGCTTACCAGGTATGATTGGAATTTTTTGGTTTTTTATCATTCTGGCAGCCAGTGATTTTTGGGCGGATTTGTAAGTTTCGTCGATGAATTGATTGTGCTCGTGCTGTGCTTTATTGTAACATTCCAGAGCTTTTTGATAAAATTCATCCTTTTCAGGGTAACTAATAACAATCTGTTCCAATAAACCTAATTTTTGATAGAATCTGATATCTGATTTTAGAAAATCAAAATAGAGTTTATTTTCTTTGGATTCAATCACTTCAATTGTGTTGGCAGGATCATTAAAATCGAGTTTTAGGGTTATGTTTTCGTGATTGAATAGAAAGTCTGTGGTGACAGGAAGCGAAGGGGGCATCCCGGGATTTCTGGAATTCATACCCAGGAGCACTTTGAACATACCGGGAGAGGTGTTGGCGGGTATTGGGAAGATTACATTGTTATTTTCCCGTATCGCCGTACTGTCTACAACAAAAAGATTACCATTGTATATACGAAGTAAAACAGGTTTGGTATCTGTCGGTAGATTCGTGACCTGAAGTTTTACCTGATAATCTTTGGCTAAGATGATATGAGAACAAAGAATAAATAGGATAATAAGAAGTTTGTGCATGTTAGTCAGGAGATGGGTTTAAACAATTTTATTCTGTGGTGTACC
>URJC01000073.1 GCA_900548135.1 uncultured Odoribacter sp.
AAAATAGGGTTTTCCGGCCAATACACGTTCCTTTTTATAGGTTCCTGCCACCGGATGCTGGAAACGGGTTGGATTGGTAGAGTTTCCGGTAATAGATACGTCTACGTCTTCTTTCCACATGACAGCCACACCTTCGCGTACATCGTCAACTCCATAGCAATTTACTTTTGCACGGGGACCGTCTGAATAGGCTTTGGTTTTTACTACTTTCAGTTCTCCGCTGTAGTAATCAAATTCAGTCTGGACATAGGTGAATCCATTGATACGGGAGATGATCATGGCAGCATCTTTACCCAAGCCGTTCAGGATCACACGCAATGGTTTTTTACGTACTTTATTAGCCATCTCGGCAATCTTGATAGCACCTTCAGCAGCTGCAAAAGATTCATGACCTGCCAGGAAAGCAAAGCATTGGGTTTCTTCACTAAGCAGACGGGCTGCCAGGTTACCATGACCCAAACCTACTTTACGGTCGTCAGCAACTGATCCGGCAATACAGAAAGCCTGCAGGCCTTCGCCGATAGCTTCGGCTGCATCTGCTGCGTTTTTACAACCTTTTTTGATTGCAATAGCTGCACCTACTACATAGGCCCATTTTGCATTTTCAAAACAAATATTCTGGGTTTGTTCACACTCTAAATAAGGATCAATTCCTTTTGCGTCGCAAATTGCTTCTGCTTCTTCGATTGATGCGATGCCATAGGAGTTTAATACTTTATTGATCTCATTGATCCGACGATCCTGACTTTCAAATTTTACTTCTCTTTTTGCCATAATGTATTCCTCCTATTTTATTCGTGACGTGGGTCAATATATTTAACTGCATTGGCGAAACGTCCGTAGTTCGCAGTGGCTTTTTTCAATGCTTCATTGGCATCAGTACCTTTTTTAATCAGGTCCATCATGACACCTAAGCGTACAAATTCATATCCGCAAACTTCATCGTCTTCATCAAGAGCCAGACGGGTAATGTAACCTTCTGCCAGTTCCAGATAACGAACCCCTTTTGCTTTAGTAGCGTAAGTGGTACCTACCTGACTACGCAGACCTTTACCTAAATCTTCCAAACCTGCACCAATCACCAGTCCTCCTTCAGAAAAAGCACTCTGAGTACGTCCGTAAACAATTTGCAGGAACAATTCGCGCATAGCCGTATTGATCGCATCGCAAACCAAGTCTGTATTCAAAGCTTCCAGTATGGTTTTACCCGGCAGGATTTCAGCAGCCATAGCAGCAGAATGAGTCATACCTGAACAACCAATGGTTTCTACCAAGGCTTCTTCGATTACCCCTTCTTTGATATTCAGGGTCAGTTTACAAGCTCCTTGTTTAGGGGCACACCAACCAATACCATGAGTTAAACCCGAGATGTCTTTGATTTCTTTCGCTTTCACCCATTTGCCTTCTTCAGGAATTGGGGCTGGTCCATGATCCGGACCTTTTTTTACAACGCACATGTGTTGTACTTCCTGTGAATAAATCATCTTTATCGCTTTTATAGATTAATATATTGCTAATCGCCACTTGTTGAGCGCACAAACCTGACAAAGATAACTTTTTCAACGAAATAAAAAAAGATCTGAATAAACATATAATTGTGCAGACGTTTGAAAAAAAGATTTAAGAATATTGTTGGATGTTCAGAATAAGTGTTTTTATATCAAGCTTTTCGGTTGGTATGTATAAAAGATGGGGCTGAATGTTTCTAAATGGTAGAGCACAGTATAAAGTTTTTGGGTTTTATTTTTCTTATTCCGCTTCCGGAAAGTCCAGATCCGGAAACGGAAAAATATAAACCTGCGGACTGGATTTTTGCTTCCAGGTGTGTTGGCCTTAAATTAAAATGCTCGTCTTCACAATTTTTTAACAATTTTCATTTATATTTGTTCAAACAATTATAGAGACCTATGAAACAAATTACTTACTTTTTATCGTTGGCTATCATTGCTGTGATGCTGTTGCCGCAATGCCAGCAAGCTCCGAAGGAGAAAAAAGCCAAATATGTATTTTATTTTATTGGAGACGGAATGGGAGTGAATCAGGTCAATGGGACTGAAATGTATTTGGCAGAGACAAGGGGACGGATAGGGATTGAACCTTTGAATTTTACTCAATTTCCAGTGACTAATTTTGCTACGACTTATTCCAGGTACAATTCTGTGACCTGTTCTGCTGCTGCAGGTACGGCTTTGGCTACCGGAACAAAAACAAAAAATGGAACGATCGGGATGGATAGCCTGCACAAAGCACCTTTGTATAGCGTGGCTGTACAAGCGAAGAAGGCTGGTAAAAAAGTGGGTATTACAACCAGCGTTAGTATTGACCATGCTACTCCGGCAGCTTTTTATGCTCATCAGCCTGACCGGAATATGTATTACGAAATTGCTACCGATTTACCGAAAACTGGTTTTGATTTATATGCCGGAGCCGGTTTTTTGCAACTTAAAAATAAGAAGGATACAACTGCTATCGGAATTTATGAGCTTTTAAAAGATTCCGGATATATCGTTGTAAGAGGAACAGAAGAATTTAAGGCAAAATCAGCTGGTGCTGATAAAGTCGTTTATATCCAGCAGAAAGGAACGAAAGCCAAGAGTTTACCCTATGCACTTGACCGGAAAAGTGATGATCTGACATTGGCTCAGATAACCGGGGATGCGATTGATTTTCTCAGTCATAATAATGACACTGGTTTTTTCTTAATGGTGGAAGGGGGTAAAATCGATTGGGCTTGCCATGATAATGATGCAGCAACAGTTTATCATGAGATTGTAGATATGGCAGAAGCTGTCGGAAAAGCACTTGATTTTTATCAGCAACACCCGGAAGAAACGCTGATTGTCGTTACGGCAGACCATGAAACGGGAGGAATGGCTTTGGGGACTGGAAGATATGCTTTGAATTTGCGGGCATTACAACATCAAAAGGTTTCTAAAGAACAGTTAACCGTAAAATTGAAACAATTGCGTAAAGAAAAAAATAATAAGGTGTCCTGGGAAGAAATACAGGCACTTCTAGCTGAAAATTTGGGATTGGGGAGTGCTGTGAGGTTGAGTGAGAAACAAGAGAAAGAATTGAAAGAGTTATATAAAGAGACTTTCCGGGGAGGGGAAGTCAAACTGAAAAAGAGCCTCTATTCAGCTAATGAACCGTTAGCAGAGAAAGCTGTTGGGATTCTGGACCAGATTGCACTTGTTGGCTGGACGAGTGGAGGACATTCTGCTGGCGTTGTTCCTGTCTTCGCTATTGGTGCAGGAGCTCAGTTGTTTCAGGGAAAATTGGATAATACCGATATTCCCCGCAAGATTGCAGAAGCGGCCGGATATAATGCAAAATAAGTTGACAATAATTGATTTTGTCGGTCATCAATACAGCATTTACTGTATTGATGCCGAAGAAAATCTGCAGGATTTTCATTTTTCTGTTTCAAACTTTAAAAACGGATAATACTGTTTCTGTATACCAAATTGCTTTCAAGTCTGCTTGCCCCTTACGATGGGACGTATGTAATGACGGTCAATGCCTTTCTGTAATCAGAAAGGCTTCTGGTAAGACTATGTATTTTACTATGCCTTTGTTTGGAGGATTTCCCCTGTTTTGAGCTATCAAACCTTATTTTCCGGGGGACCACCTTTTCCATGCATTATATAGATTCCAGCAAATTTTTATATTCGTTCTTTGCTCTGTCATCCGCAGTATCCACATATTGCCGGACGTATGTCACCATCTGCTTTTTCACTTCATCCGGTGCATTTACAGCAAAATATCGCAATAACACATCCAGGTTCAAACGTAATTTTGCATCAGGTAAACGAATCACCTCCTCGGTATAACACTTCATCAAAGCTTTCCAGTTCCGGCCCAGATAACAGGTAGTCAGCCGATCCAGATAAATCAACGTTTAAATAGTTTGATTTTGTATATTGATGGTATATTGTTGAGTCTTGATTCCATCTGGTGAATGGTCAGTTAGTTTTCCGATTAGTGTTCAATATCTGTTATGATTTAAAATCTGAGAATTTGTATCAAGATTTTCTTACATAAAGTTATTTTTCCGGGAACAAAGAAACGCCTGTTATCGTTTATAAAGGAAAAAGATATTTATGAAAAAGAGAAGAAGTAATATTTGGTTGACCATTGGTGTTATTATTATTTGTGTTTTATTGCTTTATTGGTTGTTTGCGAGGACTCTTATTGTTGAAGATGAGGAATTTGAGACAACAAATGTTCCGGCAGTTATTCAGGAATCTCCCGGTGAGTGAGTTTTTGCCGGATGATTTCGTCCAGCGAATATCTTCCGGCACCAGTCCACAATAAGGTAACAAATATTCCTAGATACAGGATAGCTAGTTCCCTGACTGTAAAAGGATCATTGCCGTGGATGATAAAAATAGCCATTAGCATCCCAAATATCAGGGGTAAAGTTGCTAAACGGGTCATAAACCCGAATATAATACATAATGAACATCCTACTTCTGCAAAAAGAATCAATATCAAAGAGACTATGCTACTTACTCCTAGTGGATCCGGAAAGGTTGTAGCTAAGGTAGAAAAGGAGGATAATTTGGCCCAGCCATGTGTTAGCATTAGAAAGCCGGCAAATAAACGGAAGAAACATAAGGCTCCATCCAAATGTTTGCGGTCCGATCTGACAAGTTTCAATAATAATTCTTTCATTTTACAATCTTTTTCTTCTTTTTACGAAAAGAGGAGATGAAAGTTAGCATCTTTTCAATCACATCCACAATCCCCATTCTGAAAATATCATAACTCAAAGTAAGGGAAGCCTGTACAGGAAATAATTTGTCATGCCAAAGTTGCTGGTTTTTCAGTGTTTTTTTCATTCCTGCACTGCCCCGGCACATTATATTCAAATGTTTTATAAGCTGATGTTCATAACCGATGGTGATTCCGGCATTCCAGTTTTCCAGGGCATTGACAGGGATCTCGTAAATTTCCTTTCAGGTTTAAGTTACTTTTAACTGTTGAAAGCTGATTCCAATACAGCAGCAGTCAGGGAAAGTCCGACACGTCCCAAAGAAATTGTGTAACCCTCCTTCGTTTTTCCGCAGTAACCTGGAACCACAGCAACGCCCTTTAGTTGACCAAATTCTTGTTTTACTGCATTACAACTTTCTTTCCATAAAACTTCCGGAGCTCCGAAATTACCGTTGGTCAGGATAAAATTGCGGGAATCTTTCCAGGTCGCTTCCGGAAATAATTTGCTGAATAATAAGGAAGCCAGGATATCTCCTTTTGCCAGAATATAGTCTTTCATGTATTGGGAAGAATCTTTCAGGACAGCCACATGATGCAGAATGCTATATAGTTCATCTAATTGTACCTTCATTTCTACTTTATATTCTTCTAACTTTTTACCTGCTAACAATTCATAAGCCAGTTGTTCGTGAATGTTTTGTAATTCTTTGAATTCTTCTTCAAATCCACGTCCCTGATGTAAGCTCAAGGCATATAATTGACGCAGGCGGGGCATAATTCCTTTTAAAGCGGATATTACAATTACACAAGGACTATTCTGATTCAGGATATTATTTTTAATATTTGCAAGGGATTCCTGGTTTTGCAGGATTGCACCTTTAAATTTCATGACTAACATATCAATGAATTTTAATTGTAAATTTTTGATTTTCATAAATAACCGAAATGCCAATCTCCGGCAGCCTGGGCTGGAAAATATACGAGTATATTGATTGGTAATATGACAACTTAAACCCCCATAGGGGTAATAGTTGTTGTAGTAGTAATAATGGAAATCATAGAGAAAGTTGCAGACATAATCCTATCACAAGATTTCATTGAAATCATTTCAGAAATTGCCATATTTAGACTTTCCCTTTTCATACTGATAACAAACTTAGAACAAAAATTGCTAACAATCAAGTTTTTTCAGAAAAAAATCATTAAGAATTTGGCAGGTAGTATCCGGATCAGTACTCCGGATCAAGAAGTTTGGCTTCAACCGGGAAAGCAAGCCAGGGGCAGATCTACAAACTCACTTATATACCGCCTGGCATTCCGGTATATTTGTATTTATAGACCAGATGCTGGAAGATATTCTGAATACATTGTCGGTTGATATCATATCGATCTGATTTATACTTATCCTGATTTAAGAGAAATTCAGTTTACCTGTGAATTGAAGCTATAAATTTTTAGTTGAGTGGAAGAATTTCTATCCAATAACCATCCGGATCACAGATAAAATAGAGCCCCATATCGGTATTTTCGTAGCAGATGCATCCCATCTCTTGATGAAAAGACCTGATTTTATCATAATCACCCGGAACACGGAGGCAAAGGTGAAACTCACTTTCTCCCAGATCATAGGCTTCTTGGCGGTCACGAAGCCAGGTCAGTTCTAAGGTGAAGTCTGTTTGCCCATCCCCGAGGTAAACCAGTATGAATGAACCGTCTGCAGCTGTTTTCCGGTGCACTTCTTTTAAACCTAGTACCTTTTCATAAAATGAAATGCTTTTTTCCAGATCCAGCACGTTGAAATTGAAATGATCAAATCTTCCTCTTATTTCCATATTTTCTTTTTTTTAAGTTTAAGGTCTTAGTTTTTTGTCTCTAGTTTTATTACTTCTCCTGGTTTGTGAATGGCAATGAAACGTCCTCCATGGGCTTCCGCATAATCACGGAAAGCATTGGCTTCTGCGTATTTTTCCCAGAAATGCATGGGGGCGAACTGATGGGTTTGGATACGGTCGATGAATTGACGGGCTCCGCGGGTATAATCTTTGCCTAAACGGGGATCAACCGGGAATAAGGCCAGGTCGAGATAGGACGTTTCACGTGATAATGTTTCCAATTCCCTGAAATAATTTTCCTGTGCTTCCTGGATTTCTTCGGGAGTCGATTCTTCTTCCCAATGCCAGTTGTTCAGATCACCAGCGTGAAAAATACGTATATTATCTATATCGATTAAAAAGGAAATACCGATATCTGTGGAACCAAAAGCTTTAATTCTGATTTGTCCGTTACCCCATTCTTCTCCTTTGCGGAGATAAATGGCGTCGTGGAAACAGGCTTGCCCTTTATTGCGTATATCTTCTGAAAAAATATATTGAATATCAGGACGTACATTTCTCCATTCCAGAATTTCGGGAGTGAAATGATCTGGATGGGAATGAGAAGCCAGAATATAAAGCCTGCCTGGACGATTAAGGAATTTGGTATGCACAAAACGATCAGGAGTATCCTGATAATAGTCGATTAGAAGTGAAAAATCACTTCCCTCAATTACAAAACCACTATGATAAATGTAAATCAGTTCCATAGGGCAAAGATAGAAATTTTCGGCAACTTCCCGTTCTGATAGACCTGCGATGTCTACTTGGTAGTTTGAATCAGCTATTTCATTATTGGTGAGTATTCTCTCCATTTTGGGGAGCACTTTTTCTGGATCGGGGATATTGGGCCCTTTTTCTTTGTCCGATCCCGGGATAGAGAGAATGTCATAGCAATAAAAAAGGAAGCCTTAAAAGGCTTCCTTGAGGTGGGTCCTGAGGGATTCGAACCCCCGACCCTCTGGGTGTAAACCAGATGCTCTGAACCAACTGAGCTAAGAACCCGTGCGATCTTGTCTGATTGCGGGTACAAAGGTAGAGATTTTTTTTATATCTCCAAAACTTTTACAAGTTTTTTATATATTCAATTCTAATTTCAACGACAAACTCGGTTTTCTATCCTCTTACCGCTTAAACAATAGATACTTTCAGCTGTTCAGCAAACAATTCATCGAACAATTCCCCGCGGGTAAGATGTCCATCCTTGACACAAATAGATTCCACTCGTCCCCGAGCACAAAGTTTTTGATCAGACAGACGATAAATATCTTCAAAAAAAACCAATTTAGCCCCTTCACGAGCAATGTTCAATTTCACGGCAAACCGATCTCCACTAGTCAAAGATACTTTATAATCTATCTCTACCCTAGCAACCATAGCATCAATGCCTTGATTATGTAATTTTCCAAAATTAGCTCCTACTTTTTCTAAAAATTCATGCCGGGCATGTTCCATATAATGCTGATAATTAGCATTATTTACAATACATTGTAAATCACATTCATAATCCCGCACTTTCATCTCTACCTCAAAAATATACTTCTTCATCATCTTGATATTAAAACCAAGGCAAAGATACGACTGAAACTCAAGCATACTATTCAATTTTCTTTATAAACACATAAAAACTTTCAATAGGAAAAATTGTTTTTATCAAAAAAAATGATATATTTTTGAAGCGTAAAGAAAAATAAGAACAATTAAAAATAAATTATTATGCAAACAATTATCAATTCACAACTTCCTGAATTCAGTGTTCAGGCTTTCAAAGA
Source organism: uncultured Odoribacter sp. (assembly GCA_900548135.1). Taxonomy (GTDB): domain Bacteria; phylum Bacteroidota; class Bacteroidia; order Bacteroidales; family Marinifilaceae; genus Odoribacter. The sequence continues at coordinate 8,363 of URJC01000073.1, forward strand.
CGGAAAATTTATTACAGTCACTGATAAAGACGTAAAAGGTAAATGGGGGATTTTCTTCTTCTATCCGGCAGATTTCACATTCGTATGTCCGACCGAATTAGTTGATATGGCAGAAAAATACAGCCAATTCCAAGCGATGGGAGTAGAAATTTATTCTGTGAGCACGGATTCGCATTTTGTACACAAAGCATGGCATGACGCTTCTGAAAGTATCCGTAAAATAAAATACCCGATGTTAGCAGACCCAACCGGTACTTTAAGCCGTGCATTTGGTGTTATGATTGAAGAAGAAGGTATGGCTTACAGAGGAACCTTTGTTATAAATCCGGAAGGTCAGATCAAAGTAGTTGAAATTCACGATAATAATATCGGGCGGGATGCAAATGAATTATTACGTAAAGTCGAAGCGGCTCAATTCGTAGCAACTCATGAAGGAGAAGTTTGCCCTGCTAAATGGAAAAAAGGTGAAGCTACCTTAAAACCTAGTATTGATTTAGTAGGTAAGATTTAACTGATCCAAAATATGCCAGCATATCCTCCCCCTTGGATCGCTGGCATATTTTCAATAGAATAAAAAATTATGTTAGAAAATACATTAAAAGAACAGCTAAAGAATATTTTCGCCACCCTGGATTCAAACTATGTTTTGGATATTTCTGTCTCACCATTACATGAATGCCGGAATGAATTATTAGAATTACTGGAAGATCTTGCCTCTTGTTCGGATAAAATAAGTTGCAAAATTACGGATGGACCAGATTTGGAATTCGTTTTGTTAAAAAATGGAAATGACACAGGAATTAAATTCAGAGGTGTTCCTAATGGACATGAATTCACTTCTCTATTGTTAGCCATTCTCAATAGTGATGGTAAGGGCAAAAATCTTCCGGATGCAACTATTTGCCGCCGCATATTGGCTTTACAGGGACCAATTAAGATAACAACTTATGTTTCTTTAAGTTGTACAAACTGTCCTGATGTAGTTCAAGCGCTCAATATCATAGCAACCCTTAATCCTAACATTACTCATGAGATGGTAGACGGCGCTATTCATGAAACAGAAGTGGAAGCTTTAAAAATTCAAGGAGTTCCTTCGGTATTTACTGACGGACACTTACTCCATGTCGGCCGTGGACAACTGGGAGAATTACTGGAAAAATTAGAGCATCAATATGGTTCAAACATTCAAAATGAAAAAATTGAGGATAAAAAATTTGATGTTCTAATCGTAGGAGGAGGACCAGCAGGAGCATCGGCAGCA
>URJC01000074.1 GCA_900548135.1 uncultured Odoribacter sp.
GGCAGAGACCCGATCGCCTGAGTGGACGAAATGTTTAGAATTATGTGCATATACTGTCTCCAGGCCATTATAATGACGTACTACAATGACATTACCATAGCCACGACTCCATCCTGCCATTCTGACAATACCGTCAAAAGCTGCGACTACAGTATCACGACGGTTTATTTTTAAGTCCATACCGGTATGCATCCTGCCATTCCGGCGTCCATAAGGGGATAAAAGTCGGCCTCCGGCTAGAGGAAATACAAATTCGCCGTCTGAAATATTGGCTAAATCAAGAACAAGTTCACTACGCCGGGCAAATAAATCTGCATCTACGCCTACCATGCACTTTTCAAGCGCAGTGAAGGAATCCCGGATTTCCAATTTGGGTTCGTAGAATTGAGTCGGCTTAATTTCATAAAATGCAAAGTCAATACGTGCTTCATGCAACATACTGTCCGGAATATTAAATACAGGTGGAGGGGTATAACTCAGTTGGGTGGGAATAGTTGTTTGGCGTGAACAGGACCAGAAAATGGCCGAAACCATACTAATTGCTGCTAGCGCTCGTAAATTTATTCTCATGCAAAATTAGTTATGTAAGTAAATTACAAATTTGTACTTTAAAACGCAAAATTAATCGAAAATGTTTCATTATGAACATGTAAGCTCGTTTTACAACTTATTTTAACATGCTAACGTTTGAAATCTCGAATACTGAAAAACTTCTTTTAACCTTTTATTAGACTAGTATTTAGCTTCTTTTTCGTTTTTATTGTATTACCTTTGCCCGCAATTTTGTATAAAGTAGTTTGCTTGTATGGAATGGTTGAGTAGTATCTTTATTGAGCATAGCGTTATTCAGGCTGTTGTTGTGATAGCCATGATTTCAGCTTTGGGATTGGCTTTGGGGAAAATCAGTATTTATGGAGTGTCATTGGGAGTCACTTTTGTGTTTTTTGCCGGGATTGCTGCAGGACATTTCGGATTGTCTATTGATTCGCAGATGTTGAATTACGCTGAAAGCTTTGGACTGATAATTTTTGTCTATGCCTTGGGGTTGCAGGTTGGACCGGGATTTTTTGGTTCTTTCCGTAAAGGAGGTATGACACTGAATTTATTAGCTTTGGCAGTCATTGTCGTGGGCACTGTGATGACTTTGATTTTTCACTGGGTTGTTGGAGTATCCCTGCCGGATATGGTGGGTATTTTAAGTGGTGCCGTGACCAATACGCCTGCTTTGGGGGCTGCACAGCAAACGTTGAAACAAATGCATATAGATGCTGCTGATCCGGCTTTGGGATGTGCTGTGACTTACCCGTTGGGAGTTGTTGGGGTGATCTTGGCTGTGATTACACTGAGAAAGATGTTCCCCCGAAGGACTGCGGAAACAAAAACAGTTGAAGATAAAAGCAAGCATACTTTTATTGCAGGTTTTGAGGTCCGGAATCCCGGAATATTTGGAAAAAATCTGAAAGAGGTGGCAAAACTGGCTAATCATCGCTTTGTGGTGTCGCGTTTGTGGAGAGATGGGAAAGTGTCAATACCCACTTCTGATACCATTTTATACGAAGGTGATCATTTGTTGGTGATCACCACGGAAGCGGAGGAAGAAGCGATGAAAATCTTATTTGGCGAGGAGGAAAATGTCGATTGGAATAAAAAGGATATAGATTGGAATGCTATTGATAGTCAGTTGGTTTCTCAGCGGATTGTGGTGAGCCGGTCAGAAATAAACGGAAAAAAACTGGGAGCCCTGAAGTTGCGTAATCATTATGGTATTAATATTACCCGGATTTATAGGGCTGGGGTGCAATTATTGGCAACTCCGGAGTTGGTGTTACAATTAGGAGATAAATTGACTGTGGTCGGTGAGGCTGCTGCGATTAGTAATGTAGAAAAAGTCTTGGGAAACCGGGTTGTGAGTTTGAAAGAGCCTAATTTGATTGCCGTATTTGTAGGAATAGTCCTAGGTTTGGCTTTGGGTGCTATTCCATTTTCCATTCCGGGAGTGAGTTTTCCGGTTAAGTTGGGAATAGCCGGGGGACCGATTATTGTGGGAATTTTAATGGGGGCTTTCGGGCCTCGTCTACATATGATTACTTATACTACCCGGAGTGCAAATCTGATGTTAAGGGGATTGGGATTATCGATTTATTTAGCTTGTCTGGGCTTGGATGCAGGTGTTCATTTCTTTGAAACTGTATTCCGGGCAGAAGGTTTGATATGGGTGTTACTGGGATTTATAATCACCTTTGTGCCTGTTGTTTTCGTAGCTATTGTTTCGTTAAAGCTCATGAAAATTGACTTTGGCTCGTTGGCCGGAATGTTGTGTGGTAGCATGGCTAATCCAATGGCATTGAATTATGTGAATGCGACTGTAGAGGGAGATAATCCGGCTGTTGCGTATGCGACGGTATATCCTCTTTCTATGTTTATTCGAGTGATTTTTGCTCAGTTGATTCTGATGCTTTTCATGTAAGCATGGAACCTGTAAGTATTTTGAGGACTATTTCTTTACGTTGTCGTGAAATACTGACACAGGAACCATCTTTCATCCGGATGTAGCTGCCTTCACTTTTTATAAATTCAATCTTATCAGTTAATGAAAGGGCTAATGTTTTATTTTTTCCGGCAGTTTATTGTTTTGTAATAGATGATATATGAGTTGATTTTCCTGCTTCAAACCAAGTTTTTCACTGGCCTTTTCTACTGCAGAGACTAATTCGTTGATATCTATTGGTTTTAAAAGATAATCCGGAGCACTGAATTTGATGGCTTTAATGCCATAGTGGTCATAAGCTGTCACAAATAATACTTCAAAATTGATTTCAGGTAATTTTTCCAGTAAGAAAAAACTGGGTTGTTATGGATGAGAGATTTGAATAATTGAACAATCAAACAATTTCATCTATCTTTGTAAGGAAATCTGGTATTGCGTGAAACGAAATTTGGAGACATATAGTGATAAGGAGTTACTTGAAGAATACGGTGTTAGCCGCCAGAAAGAATTTCTGGTCGAATTATACAGCCGTTATCTCCCTCTTGTGTACGGAGTTGCTTTGAAATACCTGAAGAATGTGCCGGATGCTCAGGATGTTGTTATGCAGATTTGGGAAGAGTTGTTTGAAAAGGTATTGAAATATGAAATACAAGTTTTTAAATCCTGGTTATATACTTGTGTCCGAAATTATTGTTTAATGGAACTTCGGAAAAGAACTGGAAATTTTTCACTGCAATTAGATGAAACATTTATGGAATTTTGTGATGATTTTAATCCTATATATGAAGAAGAAGCTGAAACTGGGGAACAGGCTTTGGAGGAGTGTTTGGAGGCATTGCCCGAGAACCAACGGTTGTGTGTCCGGTATTTTTATTTGGAGGAACGTTCTTATAGGGAGATAGAACAGGTTGCTGGTTTTTCTTTGAAAACAGTGAAAAGCTGCATTCAGAATGGGAAGCGGAATCTCCGGTTGTGTCTGGAACAAAAGGGAATCCGAAAATAGGGGAGAAGATGAATAAGTATACAAAAATAGGAGAGTATTTCCGTATGGGAAGTATAGGCAAAGAAGCAAATCGGATTGAACGGGAGGCTTTAGAAGATCCTTTTTTGTATGAAGCTTTGGAAGGATTTTCTGTTTTAGATGCTGATCATGAGATGGTTATTAAAGATTTGCAAAGGCGTATCAGGGGTAAAGCCCATCGAAGAACAGGACGGTTTGTGTGGTTCGGATGGGTGGCTGCCATGATTACGATAGGAATGGTGGCGGTGTGGCTGCTGAACAGGCCGGAGGAGCCTAAAAGAGTGATGTTGGTACATCGTGAGGATTCTGTATCCCGAAAGTGGATCACTCAGGTCCTCGTGGATTCTTCAATTGTAAAATCACAGTTGGATACAACCGTTTCATCGGACAATCCGGAATTTTCGGAGGGAAAGTCTTATTTGAGAGGTAAGATGCGTGAAAATATAGTAAAATCTACCATTCCTCCGCTAAATGTGGTGAATCACATTCCAGACGAGGAGGTACGGGCCCAGGATAAGCAAGTTGTAATATCACAAATTAAGGTTGAGGATTCTGTTAGTAAACGACGGATTTCCCATATTTCTAAAAAGCAGCACTGCAGAAAATCAGATTCTTTGGCTTCGATAGAGTCGGTACGACCGATATTTTTAAGGCAAAAACGGATACGGCAAATACCATCGTTATCTCCTATGCAAATGAAAATAGGGGAAATGCATGATAGTGAGGAATGGAATAAGAAGTTTGATCATTATGTAGCGGATTCATTACGCTATCCGGAAGATGCACGTGAGCAAAAAATAGAAGGAATTGTAGTGTTGTCTGTACACTTGAACAAAAAGGGGCGCCCATCCAGGATTAAATTAATCCGTAAGCTTTCCCGTTCCTGCAACCGGGAAGCCATTCGTTTAGTTGAAGAATATGAGGGAATTTGGATAACTGAAAATAGTGATATTGTGCTTAATATCCCTTTCCAACTGGAAAATAAGCCGGAAGATTAATCCATCATGAGACTCATATAAGGGACTTCATGGCTACTGATACTTGACAAGGATTGCGGAAGTTGGTCTATGTGATAGCCTGTCAAAGCTTTTGTCAATGTGGGAATGTCTGTTTCGATATCAGCCGGATTATCTGTTTGGGGGGCTTTGACGCATGTCCCTTGGGATAGATGGTAAATCCCTTGATTCGCAGGTAAATGGGGATCATTGACTTTTATGGAAACTGATAAGTCCGGATGTTTTTGGGCTTGGAGTTGTAACAATTGTTGAACATCTGTGATCCTTGCCATTCCATAGGATTGAGAAGATTCTGTGGGTGGAATAAAGCATTCAATCGTTGGAATATGCCAAATTTGAAAAGCGGTTTCTAATATAGTCTTTTTATCTTCGGGAGAATTAAAAAAAATTTCTTTTATTTTGATTTTATCCCGTTCGGGAATTGCGATTGCCCAGCCGGTCGGAATGTTTGAATTGAAAGTTGCTATTAGCCGGCCGCCTGATAAATAGATTTCTTCAACGATGGCTTGATAATCATCTTGGGGATGTTGTATACAACAGTTACGTGATTCCATTTTTTGATTGAAGTACTGGAATAGATGTGCTGTGAAATGCGGGTCATATTTTACAGGACTCTGTCCCTGAGAGCTTATGACTTCCGGTGTGATTCGGTATTTTTCGACAGAGTGATCGAAAATAGGTGCATATCCTAGGTTGCCATAATATTTAAATAACCGTTCTTCTGCAGGAATGAGTGTACTAAAGGCGATTCCCTGCTTGTTCATTTCTTGAAAGGCTTTTTGCAGTAGAAAGGTCATAAGCCCACGGTTTCGTGCTTCTCGCATCGTACAGGCACCAGAAATGTAGGAAGTTGTGAGCGTTTCTCCGGACCAATTTATCGGATAGGGAAGCATAAGCAGGGCAGAAAGAGCTTTTCCATTTTCTTCATATACCAATGAGTTCCTATCGCTGTATTTTTTATCAAAGTAGAATTGGATAAATTCTTCCGGATCATGGAAATTTTGTCTCCATAATGCTATCAGCTGTTGTTTCTTTTCCATGATTTTTTGTATTTATCGGGTAGAAAAATCGGGTTGAGGCATTGATTTTTTTGTGGCTTTGACTTTTTCCAGTAACAGTACCGGATGATAGGATAATTTTGCTTGTCTGAGGCCGGGAATTCCTAAGTCTTCTTCGCGATTGAGAAAAATGTATTTTTCTGGTAAGTGGGCAGCAAAATATTGGTTGATAGCACTATATACCCCATCTATGTTAATATCAGCTTTTTCGTAATGTACTCCGAATGTATTGTGATTGATGGGGGCTCCGAAGGTGAAAGCCACTATTTTTCCGGCAATACGGATTACTGCTCCGTAAAGGTTCAATTCCGTGAAATGATGGAAAGCAAAAGTTAAGGCACGACGTTCATTACGGATATTTTCATTTTCAATGTATCCGTGTTTTAAACACCATTCCGATTCGAATTGGAGGCATTCCGGAATGACCGTTGGAGTTAAGGGTTCGTAGGTGAATTCATATTCTTTTTTGAATTTATTGACATGATTACGTTTAGGTTGATAGTTTTTGCCTTTTAGTTCTGCCAGATCCTGACGATTGTATATATAATCGAAGTAGTCCCGGTCGCTTGAATATTCAAATAAAGTAGGATAATATTGTTCCAATTTCTCCTGTGTCTGAGATTGTAGTCCACGCAGACATAAGGGTTCGTTGTTTGCTGTTGCACATGCTTCTAACTCTTCAATAACGGGAATCAGGCTTCCTTCACCAAATGGCATAAAATATTCATGTATACCTTCAGTATTAGTAAAACGGATAACAAGCTGATGATGAATGATGGCATAGCTGGCCTCTGTCATGAAATGCCAACTGCATAAATTGGCAAATGACAGATCACAGTCCTGTTCGTTTGCCGGAAAAATATAGGAGGTTATTAATTCTTTATCCTGGATAGTAATGGGTTTAAACACCTTCATAAATGTAACAATTTGCTCCTGCGAATGTATTCTATTTTTGGTTTCTTGCATACTTTTCTGTTTAATTTTTATATGCAAACGAATTCAGAAAGGAAATTGTTTGTTAAAATGGAGAACCGGAGAAATCTTTTCTCCGGTTCTGGTACTTGAATGAATTATTTGTTGATAAGAGTTATCTGTCCTTTTGTATCAATTTGCAGCTCGATTTCCATTTCTCCTTTTTCCAATTCAAAAAGATAATAATACCCGTTGGCTGTTTCGTATTTTTCTATATCATCTATAGTATAATTAGCATATTCTGACTGGTTCAGAGCTTGTAAAACGTTATTTTCTACTTCATTTTTTAATACGTTATAATGGGTATTTATCCATTGGTTTTGAGTATCAAAAACGACTTCTTTGCTTTTCTTTTCATGGATTATATCGACTTCCGTTTGGCTGTGTTTTTTTTCCGTATCAATGATTCGTGCTCCCGGATATTGTTTGGTAATGAACTCCTGAAGAGCAGCAGGAAGGGGTGTCGGATCAGGTAAGTATTTTTCATTATCGTCTGTGTCATTGTCCGCGACAGCTTGAAGTAAAATCCCGTCTGTGGAATAATGGAGATCGTATTCCTGGTTTCCTTTTTTTACTTCAATGACATAAATCGTTTCAGCATCTGAACGTTCCAGGCAATCTATGTCGTCAGTTGTCCAAGTCGCATATGGACTACTCTGAAAGGCTGTTAGAACGTCTGGTGGTAATTGCGTGATATCCTTTAATTCTGTTTCGGTCATATACCATTGACCTTGAGTGTCAAACCAGGCGGTATGGGCTTGGTTATTGTCGACGAATTCGGCGGGGATATATGGATTTTTGTTTTCCCATTTTATTAGTGAAGCTGTTGGATATTTGATATTAAAAGCTTCAAGTACCGATGCATTGGGTATAGGGGTGTCGTCGTTGCTGCAAGCTGTAAAATAGAATAGACAGGTGAGCCAAATTAATAAGTTTCGTTTCATAGTTTTTCTTTTTTATTCGTGATCAATTTCTTTTAGTTGAAAGGTAGGTGTATATTTCAATTCGAGTTTATTGTTTAATTTTACTTCATACTCTTTCGTATCTCTTTCGATCTTAATAATTTTGCTTTGTGGGTATTGTTTGCTGATATGGTCTCGGATTTGTTTCGGAATAACAGTATCAGGAACGAAGGAAAATGTGCAATCTACTTCTTCCCAGTTGCCATTTTTGTCAAATTCTATTTTTTCTCCGTTGACGAAGACAATTTCGTATTTTTTGTCCCAAAAATCTTTTTCCATTTTGGCGTAGGATACTTCATTTTTTGGAAAGTTTTGTCTGATAAATACCTGGGCTTTTTGAGGAAGCTCGTTTACGTTGATTGGTTTGTCGTCGTCAGCTTTGGTGATTCCAAAGGAAATGAACAAACAGATTGCGATAGTAAGTAATTTTTTCATGATCTATTGGTTTTAAGTTTATGATTCAAAATTATGACTCAAATCTGAAAAGATTTTGAAATTTGAGAGAAAGAAAATAAATATGGAAGATCGTATGGGGAAAGATATGTGGGATGGAAATGTAACCCAATTAAAAATTTAATTCAAAATGATGTTTTCCGGAAGCATAGAAATAACGCAAATCAATGTGATATATTTTACATATAGCTTTGGCAATGGATAAGCCCAGGCCTGATGAGCCTTGTCCTGGATTTTTCCCTTGATAAAAACGTTGAAATATTTTTTCTTCTTCAAGCGCTTCTGCTATCCCTGTATTACTGATGGTTAACTGCTGGTTTGTTAGGATGATATTTATTTCTCCTTTGGGATGATTGTATACAAATGCATTTTTTAACAAATTGGTAATCAGTGCTGTAGCTAGTGTCTCGTTTATGTTTACATGGAGTATACCTTTATCTTCTATTGTTGAATGGATCTCTTTAGAACTATATATTTCCTGATAATTTGCCAGTTGATGTTGGATGAGTTCATTCAAACAAATATCCTGATTATCCTGAAATTGGTCGTTTTCAATTTTTGATAAAAATAACAGGCTTTTATTTAAGCGGATAATATAAGCTAACGTTTCTTGTATTTTACTGATTTCTATTAACTGTTCTTCTGTCATATTATCGTTTTCGCACAACATTTCAAGACGATTCTGACAAATTGCCAATGGGGTTTGTAATTCGTGTGAAGCGTTTCCGATAAATTGTTTTTGTTGTTCAAAGATAACTTGGTTACGTTTTACACTTTTGACAGCGGCTTCGTGGAGCTTTTTGAATTCGGTGATTGGTGTTTTGAGGTTGGGTGGAAAATCGTGATGGCCTATGGTATATTGATCCAGCCATTTTAACAGGACATATAATGGTTTCATACTCCTGTAGAAAATCCATACGTTAATGATCAGAATGATGAATAGTAAGGTAAAATATAAAATGATGATCCAATTTAGGATAGCATCTTGCAAATCTTCTTTTTCGATGGTTGGGGTACTAACAATTAGTTCAAAATATTGTCCTTTGTTATTTTTAAAGATGGTTTTCAGGACGCGTGCAGGTTCTGTTTCTTCTTTTTCAGGTATATATATATCTTCATCCGTATAACGAATATTAGGTTCTTTTTGTGCATATTCTTTGGTAACTTCAGTTAAGTAATAGGAATTGTTTGTACCATCCGGACGGGAGGGTTGGTGTTGTCCTGCTAAAGCCCGGATAATAATATTTTCCGAATAATCTTCCAGAGAATCATCCACTTCGTCATTTATTTCATCAATGATGGTCAGATAAAATAAAGTCCCCCATACTGCCAGAATAGTTGTGAGTACTAGAAACAGACGGATGATGATTCGATAAATTAATTTCATAGTTAGGACTTATTATACTGATTTCAGTATTAATTTATATCCAAAACCATAGATGGCTTTGATTTCAGCTGTCGCCCCGGCATCTGATAATTTTTTTCTCAAATTTTTAACTTGCGCATAAATGAAATCAAAATTATCGACTTGGTCGATATGGTCCCCCCAGACA
>URJC01000075.1 GCA_900548135.1 uncultured Odoribacter sp.
CTATCCTGGCCAAAGCACCTGCGGATAAGGAAATAGCCCATCCTGCAACATCGACACCGACAACCGTCGATGTAAAGCCGGTACGTTCGTATCCGGCAAATACCGTTGGTGTACACGCTGGATACTGTACCTCGTGGATCACCTCTTACGGACTGACCTCATCGGCAAAACCGGGTTACGAAATCGGCGTAACCGACCGGGTCAGGCTTAGCCGGCAACTGCCGTTCTACCTGCGAACAGGAGTGAGCTTTATAAACAAAGGATACGAGGTCAACGGATTCGACGACAGTCGTACCACGATGAATTACATACAAATCCCTGTGGGTATCGACTACACCGTCGCGTTAGGAAAACACTTCGCATTTATACCGTTCGCAGGATTATATTACGCAGTCGGTATAGGCGGGAAACGTGAGGTTGAAGATGAAAAAATCTCCATCTTTAGAAAAGAAGGTGGATTTTCGCGCCACGACATGGGCGTTTCGTGCGGGGTCGATGCTGCGTTCGGTCGCTTCATTATCGGAGCGGATTACCATACAGGACTTATCGACACGATGTACGGGGAAGACAACCACAAAGTAGGATACAAACATGTCAGGAACCACTGTTTCATCGTTAGAATGGGAATTAATTTTTAATCTGGAAATGTCATGAAGAAGATAATAACTTGTATGATTTTTGGCTTATTGTCGTTGATTTCCTGTACGGAGTACGACGAAATCGCCATATGGAACAAGAGCGAGTATCTAGATCCACGTCTGACCGCGCTCGAAGAGTTGTGCAGCCGGATGAACACCAATATAACCTCCCTTCAACTGATCGTAGAAGCATTGCAGGGCAACGATTACGTGACCGGTGTAACCCCGGTAGTAGAAAACGGGAAAACGATCGGCTACACAATCACCTTCATCAAAAGCGGTCCTGTAACGATATACCACGGGAAAGACGGCCAGCAAGGTACGGTGCCGGTGATCGGGATCAAACAGGATGGCGGCATCTATTATTGGACGTTCGACGGTGAATGGCTGACGGACGACCGTGGGGATCGGGTTATGGCACAAGGTATGGCCGGCAAATCGGCCTACGAACTGGCGGTCGAAAATGGTTATCGGGGCACCGAAGAAGAATGGCTGGAATCCCTCAAAGGCGATAACGGAAACAAAGGCGATAACGGCATCACCCCTAAGTTGGAGATCAGGGAAGACGGTTATTGGTATATCTCTTACGACGGGGGACAAATATGGACGAAACTGGATCGGGCTACGGGCGATCCCGGCCAGAACGGAGATTCGATGTTCAGCGATGTTGACAATTCCGATCCGGATTATCTCGTTCTGACACTGTCTGAAAACGGCGAACAGATAAAACTGCCCTACTACAAAGACAAATTCGACCTTTTGTTCGTCTCGGGAACCGACAAAGTGAAAGAGATGACAGTTTACTGTAGCGCAGGTACAACAGCAGTAGTAAACTACGAATTGACGAATCCTTTGAACGTACAAATTTCCATCGAATGCATTTCGCACAGCGGATACAAGGTTACGGTAGATAAAACCGGTAAGAAAATCTCTGTTTCCGCTCCCGACGAACCGGCAGCGATCAGCGAACCGGAAAGCGGGATACTGGTATTCGTTTCAGACGACGAACGCACCATAATGCGAAAGCTGGTTGTCAAACAGATGAAGTATATCGAATATACGGCACACCAACAACTTGGGTGGAATAATGGTGCATATGGCCCTCGTTTCGGGGGTAAAAACTGCACGTTTCTTGACGAGCAATGTACATACGACAAAAATACCAAAGAGGGTAAATGGGCTTATACCGGAACGGTCGAACGGGTGAACGACGGTGCATTCCTCTATGAAGACCAAATAATAAGCATTGTCTTACCTTCAGGGATCGAGACAATAGAGGGTGTCGCTTTTCAGCAGAGCAGCATAGAAACAATTGAATTACCGAATACTTTAAAATCAATTGGAAATACTTGTTTCGGGTATTCAAAACTGACCCGAATTACCATACCGAAAAGTGTTGTCTCATTGGATAGGGCTGTATTTAGTAAATGCGCCGAATTGATTTCGGCCGATATTCAGGCCAATATTGAAGAATTACCCTCCAATACATTTGAGCAATGCTCTAAATTACAAAATATCAAATTGCCGGAATCACTAAAAAGAATATCTAATAATACTTTTATAAATTGTTCTCTCTTGGAAGAGATCACAATTCCCGATGCAGTTACCGTGATTGATGATAAAGCTTTCAGTCAATGTTCATCATTGAAAAAAGTAATTCTCGGAACACAACTCGAAAGAATCGGTACAAACGCATTCAATCAATGTTCTGCATTGGAAACGATCTTATGTCCGGATGAGACTCCGGCTACCTTGGGGAAAGGTGCTTTTCCCGTAGCAGACGGCTGGACAGTCACCAATGCCAGCTATAAAATATATGTTCCTGATGAACAACTCGAAACATACAGACAAGCTTGGCCGGATTATTGGGCTGCCCCCAGTAATTTCCAAATAACGAAAGTCATATATGGGATAAGCTCGATGCCTACGCAATAGGTATAATGACATTTAATAAATATCCCTCGGATCGTTTGATCCGAGGGATATTTATTAGGACAGGTCTTCGGTAGATCTGCAATTTTTGTAAAACATTTCGCTTATTCCCGTTTCAGGGCAGATGATCGCTGTGAGCAATGAACTTTCCCGAATCAGCCGAACAGACTGCGGCAGATGTCCGCTATTCTGGAAACGAATGCCACTTCGATATGAGTCGCTTTGCGGGTAAATCCTTTTTTATTTCCCAAAGGCACAAAGATTCGTTTAAAACCTAGTTTTTCGGCTTCCGATATCCGCTGTTCGATACGACTGACAGCCCGAATCTCACCTGACAGCCCGACCTCTCCGGCAAAAACCGTATCTGCCGGAAGAGCTGCATCGATATTCGACGACAAAACAGCCATGACTACGGCTAAATCCAGTGCCGGATCACTCACCCGGATACCACCGGCAATATTCAAGAAAACATCTTTAGCAGCCAATTTAAAACCGACCCGTTTTTCGAGCACTGCCAATAGCATATTCAACCGACGCGAATCAAAACCCGTAGCAGAGCGCTGAGGCACTCCGTAAGCGGCTGTCGACACCAAAGACTGTACTTCCAATAAAATCGGTCTCACGCCCTCTACAGTAGCAGAAACCGCTATTCCACTCAATTCCTGATCATGATTGGACAAAAGTAGTTCGGAAGGATTGGTGACCTGCCTCAATCCTGATTGCAACATTTCATAAATCCCGATTTCGGAAGTCGAACCGAACCGATTCTTCATCGAACGTAAAATACGGTACATATATTGCTGATCACCTTCAAATTGCAGGACAGTATCCACCATGTGTTCCAGTATCTTGGGACCGGCCAATTGGCCGTCTTTCGTAATATGGCCGATCAATATAGTAGAAATCGTATTTTCTTTGCTAAAACGGAGTAAGGTATTGGTACATTCACGAATCTGAGACAGACTACCGGGAATAGAGTCTACAGCTTCGGTAGCTAAAGTCTGTATCGAATCGATAATCAATAAATCGGGCAGAATAGCACGTGCATGCTGCAAGACCATTTCCAAAGAATTTCCGGAAAGGAACAAACATTCGTCGTTTTCGGCTCCTAAACGCTGAGCTCTCATCTTTATTTGCGAAATACTTTCTTCACCGGATACATACAACACTTTTCCACAACGGTTATGAAGAGCGAACTGCAATACTAAAGTCGATTTACCGATACCCGGTTCACCACCTAACAGAATCATCGATCCCGGAACCATACCTCCTCCCAATACCCGGTTCAGCTCGTTATCTCCGGTATCCATCCGGACATCTGCATTCACTTTGATCTCGGACAAACGCAACGCTTTGGAGGAAGGATTGCCTATTATTGCATTCCCCCGGCTTTTTGAAGTTACCTCGACTTCTTCCACAAAACTATTCCATTCGCCGCAAACATTACAACGCCCGGTCCACTTAGCCTCTTTCGCCCCGCAATTCTGGCACACATATATTGTTTTCGACTTTACCATATCAACTTACAATCCGGTTAATAAAATTCCTCCTCATCTTCCCGGAGGCTTTTATTCATCTCTTTCGCCTCTGCCTCGGAAATCGTCTCATCGCAATCCAGGCGCTTGCTGATTCCGGCGGGACGGTCGAAAGGACGGCCGGACATCTTCAGCCCGGAATCGGCGTAAGCTTTCTGCAAAAATTTAGCCCAAATAGGCAAGGCCATATTAGCTCCCTGTCCATTAGCCAAATTCTGGAAATGGATGGAACGATCCTCTGCTCCAACCCAAACACCACCGACCAAGTCGGGAGTAACACCTATAAACCAACCATCAGCATGCTGCTGAGTGGTACCGGTTTTTCCTCCCATTGGATTCGTCAGTTTATATTTATAACGCAAACGAACACCCGTCCCGCTATTCACTACGCCTTCCAGCAAATTACACATCAGATAAGCCGTATTCTCAGTAATGACTTCGCGGGATTCGGGACGGAATTCCTGAAGTACGTTCCCGTACTTATCTTCAATCCGGCAGACAGGCAGCGGAGAATTGTATACACCCTTATTCGCAAAAATCGAGTAAGCTGCCACCATTTCTTTTACCGTAATTTCAGCAGTACCTAAAAATACAGAAGGTACCGGATCGATAAAACTGGTAATCCCCATTTTATGGGCCATTTGAGCGACAGCTTCGGGAGTAAATTGTTTCAATACCCAAGCTGAAATATTATTCTCCGAATTGGCCAATCCCCAACGTAAAGTAACCATTTCTCCCTGACGTTTCGTACCTCCCCGTGCCGACCAGGGCTCACCTGTCGGAAGGATAAAGGTTTGGGGAATATTCGGCACTTTATCACAAGGCCCGAGACCTTCCTGCATAGCCAGGGTATATAAGATCGGTTTGATGGTAGAACCAACCTGCCGCTTTCCGGCACTCACCATATCGTACATAAAATAACGGTAATCCGGTCCGCCGACATAAGCTTTGATATAACCCGTCTGAGGCTGCATGACCATAAATCCAGAACGGAAAAACGATTTATAATGTTTAATAGAATCCAGGGGAGTCATCACCGTATCCCGGATACCGTTCCAGGTAAATACCTGCATTTTCAAAGGCTGGTCAAATGTTTTCCGGATTTCCTTGAAACTCATCCCCTGCTTGCTCAGTACCCGGTAACGCTCGGACTGACGGATAGAACGGTCCAACACCTCCTCAATTTCGGCGGGTGTCATGTCGTTAGAAAAAGGAGGACGGTGTTTTTTCACTTTTTCTTTATCGAATAAAGGCTGTAAATCCTGGGAAAGATGCTCGCGTACGGCTTCTTCAGCATATTTCTGCATCCGGGAATCCAGAGTCGTATAGATTTTCAATCCATCGGAATACAGATCATAATGCGAACCGTCTACTTTTACATTCTTTTTACACCACCCATACAACGGATTGGTTTCCCAGGCGATCGAATCCAGCCTGAACTGTACCAAATCCCTGTAACGTTTTCTATCGGGCTTATTCGCAGTCATAAACAAACGAAGATATTCCCGGAAATAAGTTGCCAATCCTTCTTTATGATCAACCCGTTTAAAATTCAGTCCCAAGGGTAACTTCTTTAAAGAATCACACTCTCCACGGGTGATTTTACCGTATTTATACATTTGGGATAAAACGACATTCCGGCGATTTAAAGTGAGTTCGGGACGACGTACCGGATTATAATAAGAAGAATTTTTAGCCATCCCGATCAGCATAGCCGCCTGTTCAATTTTCAGCGAATCCAAGGGAACCTGGAAATAAATGTCGGCAGCCGAACTGATTCCTACGGCCAGATTCAGGAAATCGTACTTATTCAAATACATAGTCAGGATTTCCTCCTTAGTATAACTTTTTTCGAGCCGGACAGCAATCACCCATTCCCGGAATTTCCGGATAGCCAATTCAAACACATTTAAGTCCGCTTCCCTCGGGAAAAGCATCTTGGCCAATTGTTGGCTGATGGTACTCCCACCGCCAGCCGATGCATTAGCTGTCAATAATCCTTTCAGCACACGGAACAGGCCACGCACATCTATCCCGCTATGTTCATAAAACCGCACATCTTCAGTTGCAATCAAAGCATCAATCACCGTTTGAGGAATTTCTTTATACTCTGTATATTTCCGGTTTTCCTTCTCAAAATAACGGTTCATGATAGGCCCGTCGGCAAAATAAACCTCGGAAGCAAACCGGTTATTAGGATTCTCCAATTCTTCGAATGTAGGCATAAACCCTAATTTCCCGGCCGATATCAACCAAAAGAAAATAAAAACCCCGGTAATACCTGCCAGCACCACCGACCAAAAGATCACAAAGAATTTCCAATATTTTTTAAACATACTTGTCCAGTATAACAAATTCAACCGTCAAAGATAATTGAAAATCAAACAAAAAAAAAGTCCGATAGAAAATCATTTTTCTTCTATCGGACTGAATCTAAAGCTTTTCCGATTAACACTCGAAGTCGGAGAACGAAAACACTTTGTCTTCGGGCACTTCCGGTCCGTCGTCGTATTTGCCGGACTGCCAGGTACGCACGTGCATCATGGGGTGGGCATCGTCTTTGAAATCCGGATGTAAAGCATGTGGTTGGATCCGTCCGTGAGGTCGAACACAAAGCGGTACACCCATATCCGGTCAGCATTCTACTCGCAGGTACACTCCACGCCGAAGGTCGATTTCACATTCAGATCCCGTAAGGGGGAAATCAGCTCCAGGCACGCCTTCCCCGCCTCGGGTTAGAACGCCGTGGGCTGCTTCTGCTGCGTGATCACCAGCTTTTTCTGTACCTCCGCCTGCATCATCCACAAGGTAGCAAAGCATACATAATAACTACTTATATTCCGTTTTAATGTATTCTCTTGATAACTCTATTCTGAAATCTTTCCAGTGACCCGCACCTGACAGCAACCTAGCGACATCAGCGTAAAAACCGATAACAACCAGAAGTAAACACGACAAACCGGAAGAAACCACCCCGGTTTCTCCTTCAAAAAGAAAAACAGCTGCCTGTTTCTATCTATACATAAAAATAAATTTACAGAATAAACACAGCTACCTTGCTGATAAAGATGTGTATATTAACAAATTATCCGGGTCCACCAAATTTCCGGCATTAAAAAACAACCGGGGAAAAGTTAAATTTTCTATTTTATCTGAGGTATGCATATATTTTTTATAGTTTTTATCACCTTATACCAGTATAAAGCGAAGGATCTCCGATTTGGCCTTTACCACCCGAAAATCCTTCGCTACGGTCAGGAAGGAAATCCTGACACTCTCACGAATACTATTTGTATTCGTCCCAGCTCTTTATTGCCATATCCTGCCGATCTACTTTACAGATGGCGTAAATGAAAGCACTAGCCAAACGGGCATTGGTAATCAGAGGAATATTATAATCCACTGCAGCCCGCCGGATCTTATAACCATTATCCAATTCCCGTTTGGTATGGTTTTTCGGGATATTGATTACCATATCAATTTTCTTATTCCGAAGGTAGTCCATGATATTCGGTTCTTTCTGTTCGTCCGGCCAGTGGAGCACTGTAACCTGGATGCCGTTTTCCTCAAAGAACTTGGCCGTACCCGCAGTAGCAAAAATATGATAGCCTTTGGCAATGAGCATTTTGGTTGAATTAAGTAGCTCCACTTTAGAACGACTGGGACCGGAAGAAATCAGTATATTTTTCTCCGGAATCCGATTTCCGACAGAAATCATACTCTTCAGGATAGCTTCATAATAATTTTCTCCAATGCAACCCACTTCACCAGTAGAAGACATATCCACACCCAGAACCGGATCAGCTTTTAACAAACGGGCAAAGGAAAATTGTGAAGCCTTAACTCCAACATAATCCAAATCGAACACCGATTTATTCAATTCCTGCACATGCTCACCCAACATAATCCGGGTTGCCATTTCGATGAAGTTACATTTCAAAACTTTCGATACAAACGGGAAACTCCGCGAAGCACGCAAGTTGCATTCAATCACTTTGATATCATTATCTTTGGCCAGGAATTGCATATTGAAAGGCCCGGAGATATTCAGTTCTTTAGCTATAGCCCGGGCAATTTTCTTAATCCGCCGCATGGTTTCCACATACAGTTTTTGTGCCGGAAAGACAATCGTAGCATCTCCGGAATGTACACCGGCAAACTCTACGTGCTCACTAATGGCATAAGCTTTGATTTCACCATGCTGAGCCACGGCGTCTATTTCCACTTCCTTAGCCTGTTCGATAAATTCGGTCACTACGACCGGATGATCTTTAGACACTTCAGCAGCTAGTTCGAGAAAATGAACCAATTCTTCCCTATTGGACACAACATTCATTGCAGCCCCCGAAAGGACATATGAAGGACGGATCAACAAAGGAAATCCGACTTCATCGACAAACGCATAAATATCCTCCAGACTGGTCAATTCTTTCCAGCGGGGTTGATCGATACCCAGCTGATCACACATCGTAGAGAATTTCTGACGGTCCTCAGCCCGGTCAATGGATTCGGCCGATGTACCTAAAATATTGACATGTTGACCGTTCAGACGCATCGCCAGATTATTCGGAATTTGTCCACCGGTAGAAACAATCACTCCCTTAGGCTCTTCCAATTCTACTATATCCATAACCCGTTCAAAAGACAATTCATCGAAATAAAGGCGGTCGCAAGTGTCATAATCCGTACTTACTGTCTCAGGGTTATAATTGATCATAACCGAACGATAACCTGTTTTCTTAATGGTATTCAGTGCACTGACACCACACCAGTCAAACTCCACACTACTTCCAATCCGGTAAGCTCCTGAACCTAACACGATCACCGAGCGACCGTCATGTTCATACTGAATGTCATTTTCTGAACCGTGATAAGTAACATACAGATAATTAGTCATTGCCGGATATTCTCCCGCTAAAGTATCTATTTGTTTTACAAAAGGAATAATACCTAAACCTTTACGATAGTCTCTCACTTCGAGCATTTTCTGATGAGCAGTTAGTTTATCATCCTTTATTGTCAAACGGCCAATTTGAAAGTCAGAAAATCCCATTTGCTTAGCTTTCCTCAGTAAAACAGAGTTTACGCCTGTAATAGTAGAATATTTGTTTAATTCATTTTTTAAATCACTGATATTCTGCAATCTTTCTAAAAACCATTTATCAATACGGGTAATCTCATGTATTTTATCTACAGTATACCCTTTATCAAAAGCCTCGGCAATAGCAAAAATACGTTTATCAGTAGGATTTTGTAATTCTTCGTCTATATCCGGTATTTTGATCTTATTTCCCACAAAACCATGCATTCCTTGTCCTACCATACGAAGTCCCTTCTGAATAGCTTCTTCAAAAGTACGGCCGATAGCCATAATCTCTCCGA
>URJC01000076.1 GCA_900548135.1 uncultured Odoribacter sp.
GGTTTCAATAACCGGGCAGATATTTTAGGCGAAGAATCGGCTTCCAAAATATAGACTTGAGTATCTATGTATTGATTCAAATACCTGAGTAGCAATAACAAATTTTTATAACGCTCAGACGAATCTATTCTTACCGGTAAAAGGAAAGAAATATCTGTCAAATCTATAAGTCGATCAAGAGTTTTATTCATAAAATTCATTTAAATGCTTACATATTCTATAAATTTATATAAAAATATTTCTAAGGATAAGATACTATTTGTAATACCATTAAATAGATAATTCTATTTTGGTATGGTGGTCCTTAAATCAATTACTATACAAATAAATATTTTTTTTGCAATTCAATCAAAATATAAAACATACAATTATTTATAACATAAAAAAATTAGAATAATTATAAATAAAAACATTATGGAATAATATAACAATATGAATCATTAACTAAAAAAAGGTATCCCCAAAGCATGAATTGCATATGTTGATTTACAGAAAGTAATTTAACATTTCAACGATTCAAATTTATCCTAAGTTTAGTTTTCACTCTCCTGTGCAGC
The DNA here is from genome assembly GCA_900548135.1 of uncultured Odoribacter sp. GTDB lineage: Bacteria > Bacteroidota > Bacteroidia > Bacteroidales > Marinifilaceae > Odoribacter. The sequence goes on from URJC01000076.1 coordinate 558, forward strand.
CGGGAAACTGTATTCAAAAACGCTCAGGCCGAATTCGGGAAGGACAGCCATGATATGATCGAAGATATCTGCCTGGATTTTCTCGTAACTGACCCATTCTTTATTGGCTGAGAAACAATAAATCTGGATCGGCATACCGGTTGGGCCAGGTTGCAACTGGCGCACCATATGGGTCATATTGATATTAATGTCGGGATTGGCCTCAAGCCAGGCATCCATATAATAACGGAAAATACCGATATTAGTCAATTTGCGTTCGTCCAGAATGGTCATTTTATCCTTATTGATATTTCCCAGTTTATTCAGCATCTGATCTATATAATCCTTCAAAAAAGCAGAGTTAGTGAATTTCTCTATTTCTTCATGGCTCAGAAAATGTACGGAATGAATGTCCACATTAATACTCCGCATAATCCGGCGCCCGTCGGATTCCTGCATCCCCCGCCAATTAGTAAATGATTCGGAAACCAGCTGATAGGTTGGAATGGTTGAAATAGTCATATCCCAGTTCTGTACTTTCACAGTATAGAGATTGATCTCGAGTACCGTCCCGTTGGCATTGTTTTTGTCCATCTGGATCCAGTCTCCAATACGGATCATACGATTGGCTGTCAACTGTATACCTGCCACAAAACCCAGAATAGAGTCTTTGAAAATCAATAATAACACTGCAGCAAAAGCACTTAAACCCACAATCAAATGTTCCGGAGATTTGTTGACTAATACACTGACAACCGTGATCACTGCCACCGTATATAAAAACACCTTGATCAACTGAATAAAAAAAGTAATCGGACGGTTTTTGGAAATGGGGTAACTCTCGTAAATCTGGTTGATTGCAGACAACAAAGAAGTCACAATAAAAAGGATCACAATAATCAGCCAGATATCTACCATCCGGAGAAGAATATATTTAAATTCCCAACGGATAAAAGAGAGGACAATATAAGCGGCGAACGGAGGAATCAGGGAAGATAATTTCCGGAAAAAACCCTGATCATATAAAATATCATCCCAGGTATTCCGGGTACGGCCTACCATTTTTTTCACCAACTTCGACAACCACGTCCTGGCTATAAAATAAAGCAAGGCAGCCACAACAATGGTTATGATTATTTTCAAGGCGATTCCTTCTGTACCGTTCATCCAAAAGGAATGGAACCAATCTACAAACTCATGCCGCGAAGAAACTGTATCCCTCATATCTTAAATTTTAGTAAAACCGGACAAAAACTAAGCCAAGCGGACGAAAGCGGATTTAACCGGATTTATTTAGATCCATTCGATTGCATACCTCGTAAAATTCCTATTAAATTTAAGTTAAACCCTCTCATCCATTTATATTAAATCGTAAATAAGCCTACTTTTGTTTCAAAGACATAAAATAATCAAATATGAAAAAACTATTCGCTTTACTGTCATTTTCCTGTCTGCTTGGTATACAAGGAATTTTGGCACAAGTAAATCTTCAGGACCCGCTTCCGCAAGATCCGAATGTTGTTGTAGGAAAGTTACCCAATGGCATCACCTATTACCTCCGGCATAACGAAGAACCCAAAAACCGGGCCAGTTTTTATATCATCCGGAATGCCGGTTCTTTGCTTGAAAACGATGATCAGGATGGACTTGCTCATTTTTTGGAACATATGGCCTTCCAGGGAACTAAAAATTTTCCGGGCAAAGGAATTATTACTACCCTGGAAAAATACGGAGTAGCATTTGGCAGAAATATCAATGCCTATACGGCACATAATGAAACAGTCTACAATTTGAGTTCCGTACCGACTAATGATCCGTCATTGCTGGATACCTGTGTACTGATTTTGCATGATTGGTCATACTACCTGACACTGGATGACCAGGAAATTGACAACGAAAGAGGGGTAATCTCCGAAGAATGGAGAACCCGGCGTACTTCCGGCTTCCGTATGCAAAAACAAATGTTCCCGGTATTATTCAAAGGCTCCCAATATGCTATTCGTGATGTGATCGGTTCCCTGGATGTAATCAAAAACTTCAAATACCAGACTATCAAAGATTTCTATCACAAATGGTACCGTACAGATCTGGAAGCTATTGCTATCGTGGGTGATTTTGATATCAAAGAAATGGAACAACGGGTAAAGGACATTATGTCTAAAGTACCGGCTATTGAAAACCCCACTCCCCCTCCTTTCTTTGAAATTCCGTCACACGATGAGATTTACTATTGCCTGGCCACTGACAAAGAAGCCCAGTCTTCATCTATCAGCATTACAACAGTCCTTCCGGAAGCACCTGCTGCCGAAAGAAATACACATGCTTATCTGAAAGACAATATTGTATCTTCTTTCTATAACAGCATGATCAGTTCCCGTATCAGTGAGATCATGCAGCAAGCCAACCCGCCATTTCTGGGAGGGAATATCGGATATGGCGGTTTTGTCAGAGGCTATAATTCTTATAACGTTTCTACCACAGCAAAACCCAATCAAGAAGACATCGCCCTGGAAAGTATTCTGACTGAAAATGAAAGAGTAAAGAGATTCGGATTCACAACCACAGAACTGGAACGGGTTAAAACCAATATGCTGGTGGGACTGGAATCAGCTTATAAAGAAAAAGACAAGACGGATAACGAAAGTTACATCCAGGAAATGCAAAACCACTTCCTGGAACAATCTCCGATGATCGATTTTGAATATTATTATCAATTTGCAAAACAAATTATTCCGACAATCACGATTGAAGAGGTGAATGCCAAAGCCAAAGAATGGAATACAGACAAGAACCGTACAATCGTCGTATCAGGTCCTTCTGAAGATGCAAAACACCTGACCCGGGAAGAAGTCCTGGCAATTATGGACAAAGTTTCAAAAGCTGATATCCAACCTTATCAGGATGCTGTCAATAATGCCTCTTTAATCAACGAGGAACTGACCGGCTCAAAAGTAGTGAAAACCAAGCGTCTTCCGGAATTTAATGCTGTGGAATGGACCCTAGGTAACGGTGCCAAGGTCGTTTTCCGTAAAGCAGATTATGACAAAGATGCTGTTTCCCTATCTTCCTATAGTAAAGGAGGTACTTCCCTTTACGATATCGATATGTTGCCTTCTGCTGCAAATGCCGCATCATTTACCCGGAATTTCGGAGTCGGAGAATTTGATGCCATTACCCTGAAGAAATTGTTAACCGGTAAAATGGCTTCCTGCAGTGCCTCCATTGGCGGAATGTCAGAAGCAGTAAGCGGTAGTTCTACCCCGAAAGATTTCGAAACAATGTTGCAATTGCTTTACCTGCGATTCGAAAAACCGCGTTTTGACCAGGAAGTATTCGAATCAATCATGAACCGCAACCGGGCCATGCTCCCGAATATGCTGAAAAATCCGCAAAAGATTATGCAGGATTCGATGCAGCAGATCATGACCAATTACAATCCCAGAAGCTTGATTTACAACGAAAAATACCTGGATCAGATCAGCCTGGAAAAAATAGAGCAGGTGTATCGCGACCGGATTAAAGACGCCAGTGACTTCACTTTCTTTATCGTTGGAAACATAGATGAAGATGTAGTCAAACCGTTGGTTGAAAAATACATTGGTTCATTAAAATCAGAAAACCGGAAAGAAACCTGGAGAGACAATCAGGTAAGAGGACCGAAAGGAAAAACAGTAAAGGAAATTGAACTGGCCTTAGAAACTCCGAAATCAACAGTAATTACCAATTTCTCCAAAGATATGAAATACAGCATATATCATAACATATGCAACAATATCCTACAGGGAATACTCGATTTGAGATATACCGAAAATATCCGGGAAAAAGAAGGAGGCACTTATGGAGTAGGAGTAGAGGCCGGCTCCATACGCGAACCGTATTCAAACTATAGCATGACCATGAGTTTTGATTGCGATCCCGCCAAAGCCAATCATTTGAAATCCCTGATTTATGCAGAAATTGACAAAATAATGAAAGAAGCCCCGACACAGGAAGAAATGAATAAAATCATTTCTAATATGAAAAAGAACCGGGAGCAATCTAAAAATCACAACGGTTACTGGATGAATGTTATCTATGGCTATTATGTGAACGGTGTCAATTCAAACGATCCTAAAAACTTCGACAATATCATCAACAAACTGACCCCGAAGGATATTCAGAAGTTTGCACGAGCTCTATTCAAAGACGCTGATATTGTGGACATTATCTTCAAACCTAAAGCAAACTGATTTTCAACTTTTTCATAGTGTAAAGCGTTATCGGAATTTTCCGGTAACGCTTTTCCTTTTCAGAGACCTTCCTGCCTTCTGCTTTTCTTTTCATAAAATCTATCAAATTACAAAAATGATTCTAAATTTTTTACTTTTCCAACCCATCATTTCACACAAATCATGACCCTTTTATCAATTTTTTACTATATTTACACCCCGAAAACGTGTGCAATTAATTTAAATTTAATATCATGTCACAAAACAAAACAAATTTTGCCATTCCATTAGCTTTCGTTGGAATGATGTTCTTTGCGATTGGATTCGCGTTAGGGATTAACTCTTTCTTAATTCCGGTATTAAAGGGTGCCTTAAATCTTCCTGCCGGAGTAGCTTACTTGTTATTAGCAGCTACTTTTGTACCATTCCTGATTTTCGGTTATCCGGCTTCCCTGACCATTGCCAAGATCGGGTATAAAAGGACGATGGCTCTTTCTTTCCTGATTTTTGCCATTGCTTTCGTACTATTTGTTCTATCGGCTATGCAGAAAAGTTTCCCGCTTTTTTTAGTTGCTTCTTTTATCAGCGGTGCAGCCAATGCTTACCTGCAAGCCTCTGTAAACCCTTATATCACCATCCTGGGACCTATCGAAAGTGCAGCCAAACGTATGAGTATCATGGGTATTTGCAACAAACTGGCATGGCCTGTAGCTCCTTTGTTTTTCTCACTTGTTGTAGCAGACCAAACCAATGTCCAGGTCGCTGACCTGTACTTCCCGTTCTATATCATCATCGGTGTATTTTTCTTGTTGGGAATCATCTCTTTAATGGCCCCGCTTCCCGAAGTAAAAGCAGCAGGAGAAGATGGCTCAGACGTAGCCGATTGTCCTTATGCTGCCAATAAAACTTCTATCTGGCAATTTCCACACCTGGTTTTAGGTGCCATCACTTTATTTATCTATGTAGGTGTTGAAACCTTGTCCCTGAGTACTGCTGTCGATTACGCCAAAGCCCTTCAACTGGATAATCCTGACTTATATGCCTGGATCCCAAGTATCGGTATGGTCATCGGTTATATTTGCGGTATTATCCTTATTCCGAAATACCTGAGCCAGGATATGGCTATGAGAATTTGTGCCTGCATCGGTGTTGCCGGTTCACTGGCTATTGTATTACTACCGGAAGCTGTTTCTATCTGGGCTATCTTCCTGATGGCACTGGGTTGCTCGCTGATGTGGCCTGCATTATGGCCGCTGGCAATGGCTGATCTGGGAAAATTTACAAAATCCGGAAGTGCCTTATTGACGATGGCTATCGCCGGAGGAGCTGTTATCCCGACGATCTTCGGATTCCTACAGGGAGCTCTGAACGCACAGGGAGCTTACTGGTTGGCATTGCCCTGTTTCCTTTTCATCCTGTATTATGGTGTTGCCGGATATAAGATCAGAACAAAATAAACAAAATATACTTATGGATAGATTAAATACAATTTGCAACCAATTTCAATTGGAAGGAACCATCCTGACGGTAAAACCGTTGGGAGAGGGATTTATCAACGATACCCTGTTAATTACCACAGCTGAAGCAACAGCTCCCAATTATATCTTACAACGGAAAAATAAAAATATCTTCACCAATATACCGGCTATGATGGATAACATCAACCGGGTATGTGAGCACCTGAAGAAAAAAGTAGTGGCAGCAGGAGGGGATCCGATGCGCGAAGCCATGACTATCATTCCGACAAAAGATGGTAAATTATACTATCAGGATGAAGACGGGGAATTCTGGGCAATCTGTGTTTTCATCGGGGATACCATCGCTTATCAGAAAGCTGACACTCCGGCATTGGCTTACCAGGGAGGTAAGGGAATCGGTAAATTCCAGGCCATGTTGTCGGATTTCCATGAATCTCTTGCCGATATTTTACCGGGTTTCCACAATATCCGCTACCGTTTCAAACAATGGGATGAAGTATTGGCTAAAGACCCGGTTGGACGTAAGGCAACAGTTCCCAGTGAAATCCAATGGATCGAACGCCGCCGGGAAGAAATGCTGCATTTCTGGGAATTGGTGGAAAACGGGACGATTCCGACCCGTATCACTCACAACGATACCAAAATTAATAATATCCTGTTTGATAAAGCCGGCAATGTGCTTTGCGTGATCGATCTGGATACCGTGCTGAGCAGTACTTGCCTGAACGACTACGGAGATGCCATGCGCTCTTATACCAATACAGGCCTGGAAGATGATGAGAACCTGGATAATGTATCCATGAACCTGGATATTTTCCGGGCCTACACTCAAGGTTACCTATCGGAAACTGCCGGTTTTCTGAATCAGGCAGAAATTGATTACCTGGCATTTTCAGCTAAATACATCACTTACGAACAAGTATTGCGTTTTCTGATGGATTACATTGATGGAGATAAATATTACAAAGTAAAAAGCCAGATTCATAACCTGGTCCGTGCGCGTGCACAGCATAAACTGTTGCAGAGTATGGAAGCACAGTATACTCAGATGTGCGACATCGTAAAAGAGGAAATCGCTAAATTTCAAAAATAATGTTCATCATACCTAAAATAGAACAACTTCATTCACAGGATTTAACCGGAGCATCCGTTCTTTTGAACGATGTTCCGGAGCAATCCGTGTCTTGCAACAACTGGCCTGTCAGTTTTCCTGAAACTCCACAGGTAAGTTTTCGCATGGCCTCCAACGGAAATGATGAGTTGTTTATCCGTTTTACCGTTCTGGAAGAATCAACATTGGCCAAGATTACCGAAGACAATGGAGAAGTATGGACTGATTCCTGTGTAGAATTTTTCCTGGCCCTGGATGATAGCGGATATTACAATTTTGAATTTTCCTGCATCGGAAAAGCTTTACTGGGTTTCCGGAAAGAACGCCCTAAAGCAATTCACGCAACCCCGGAAATCATGCGTTCCATAAAACGTTTATCCAGTCTGGGAACAGCTAATTTCGGAGAGAAACAACTGGGACACAGTTGGGAACTTTTGGTGGCAATCCCAGTGACAGCCCTTTTCCGTCATCATGTAGAAACCTGGACAGGCCTGAACGCCCGGATCAATATCTACAAATGCGGAGATCATCTATCTAAACCTCACTACCTGTCCTGGCAACCCATTAACACACCGGAACCTAATTTCCATGTACCTGCCTGTTTTACTGAAGTGAGATTCTGATTCATGAACCATCTTTTTGAAACTAAATAAAAATAACGCCTCAAAAGGCGTTATTCTGGCATTTCTTCCTCTCTATTACTTTTAGTCCTTAATTTCCTCGTATTCGGCATCTTCCACATCTGCCTCTTTTTCCATTTTCACAATCTGCTCTTTTTCTTCCGTAGCTTTCCTCATCTTTTTAATAGCATATTGGTTCAGGAGATCGGTCACTCCATAGAAAATAGCTGTGATTCCAAAAAGAATAAAAACACTCTCTGCCGATTTAAAAGGATCAAATAAAACAATGATACCGGCTATCAATATCAATACCGGAAACAGGTAATTTACCGCCGCAACATGCCCAAACTGCCGGGCAGCCGATAGGGTCACAAATTGCCCGATTGCCGCAATCACCAGGATAAATCCCAGCACAAACATAAAAATAGTGGCAAAAGTAGAAGGAATACAGAGTAATAATACCCCCAAAACCATACTTCCGATTCCACTGAAAGGAACTAAACTTCTTTGGCGATCTTCACGGTTGCGGTTTGAAATAATAAATGCCGTCAACCCGGTTACCAGAAAAAGGACACCGATCAGCATAATGATATATTTCAGGGCTGTTCCAGGCCAGATCACTAAAACCAACCCCAATATGATCGCAAGGATAGCCCTGAAAAAAGCTCCTTTAAAATTGGTAGATGTGTAAACAATTTGCATAGGATTCTAATCTAAATTCTTCGTTGTTTTGATTTAACGAAGATAAGTATTTTTTTGTTATGGTCTCCTTCTCCCTCAGAACTTTTTAGCATTTCCTTTTTAGCTTTTATCTATAATATGCTACCTTTGCAAACTCAAAAACTGAACTATGGGATATAAAGAAGAAATTTTACGTCGCCGGACTTTCGGAATCATTAGCCATCCCGATGCCGGAAAAACCACATTGACAGAAAAACTATTACTTTTTGGAGGTGCAATCCATGTTGCAGGAGCCGTAAAATCAAATAAAATCAAAAAAACAGCGACTTCTGACTTTATGGAAATTGAACGCCAGAGAGGTATTTCGGTAGCAACTTCCGTTATGGGGTTTGAATATAAAGGTGTAAAAATTAATATTCTGGATACCCCGGGGCATCAGGATTTCGCAGAAGACACGTTCCGGACCCTGACTGCCTGCGACAGTGTAATCATTGTAATCGACGCTGCCAAAGGAGTGGAAACCCAAACCCGGAAATTAATGCAGGTTTGCCGGATGCGGAAAACTCCTGTGATTGTTTTTATCAACAAGTTAGATCGTCCGTCTCATGACGCTTTTGATATCCTGGATGATGTTGAAAAAGAATTACAGATCAAAGTAAATCCGTTAAGCTGGCCCATTGGAAACGGGGATACATTTAAAGGAATTTATAACCTGCACCGCCAGAGCCTTTGCCTCTATTCCCCCAGTATACAAAATATTCAGGAAGGTATTGAGATTTCAGATACCGATTCTC
>URJC01000077.1 GCA_900548135.1 uncultured Odoribacter sp.
CCTGCCGGTTCCACTCCGATGATTTTTGTTTTAGGGCTCATTTGTTTGAAAAAGCTGCCGATTCCGGAAGCCAGCCCACCGCCACCTATAGGAACAAAAATATAGTCGATTTTTATGCGGGCTTCTTGTATGATTTCAAGTCCTACTGTGGCTTGACCTTCTATGATTTTCGGGTCGTTAAAGGGAGGAATGAAAACCATGTCATTTTTTTCACACTCTTCCATGGCGGCTGTGTTGGCTTGATCAAAAGTATCACCTGTTAATACTACCTCAATAGATTTGCCACCAAACATTTTTACTTGATTGATTTTTTGTTTGGGAGTGGTAACAGGCATGAAAATTTTACCTTTAATCTTTAATTTGCTGCATGAAAAAGCAACCCCCTGGGCATGATTGCCAGCACTTGCACAAACAATTCCCCGTTCTGCTTCTTCCTGGGACAGGGATTTCATTTTATTGTAAGCTCCCCGTATTTTATAACTTCTTACCATTTGCAGGTCTTCCCGTTTCAAGAATACATTGGCTTCGTACGTGTCCGAAAGGTTCCGGTTTTTCATCAGGGGAGTGGGAATAAGTATATCATTCAGCGTATGTTCGGCTGTCATGATGTCCTTTAGGGAAGGAAAATAAGATTCACTCATACAGTTAATATTATTCTATGTTTTTAGCAATATAATCACCGACTTCAGTTGTACTGTACACTTTTTCATTTTCAGCAATATCCTCAGTGACAATGCCTCCTTCGATAGCCTGCTCTACAGCTTTACGGATAGAAGCTCCGGCAACTTTGAGGTTGAAGGCATATTCAAACATCATGGCGGCGGATAAAATGGTTGCTACCGGGTTGGCTATATTTTTGCCTGCGGCTTGCGGATATGATCCGTGGATAGGCTCAAACAAGGAAGTATGCTCTCCGATAGAGGCAGAGGGTAATAATCCCAGGGAACCGGTGATGACACTTGCTTCATCAGTCAATATATCTCCGAACATGTTTTCTGTAACGATCACATCGAAGTGTTTGGGCTGTTGAATCAGTTTCATCGCTGCATTATCGACAAACATGTATTCAACATTGACCTGTGGATAGGTTGGTGCCATTTCCTGTACAGTTTCCCGCCATAGTCTTGAAGTTGCCAGTACGTTAGCTTTATCAACTACGGTAAGGTGATTGCGGCGTTTAGAGGCATATTCGAATCCTAACTTACAAATCCGGATGATTTCTGCTTTCGTGTAAACACAACTGTCAAAAGCAGTTTTTCCGTCTTCTGAACGCCCCTGGGGACGTCCAAAATAAATACCGCCTGTCAATTCCCGGATACAAATGAAGTCAGCTCCTTCCACTAATTCCTGGCGTAAAGGTGAACGGTGTACCAGTGATTTGAAAGTGCTTACGGGACGAAGATTGGCATAAAGTCCTAATTTTTTCCGCATTTCGAGTAAACCTTGTTCCGGACGTATTTTCGCTTTAGGGTTATTGTCAAAACGAGGATCTCCGATTGCGCCGAAAAGAACTGCGTCTGATTCCATACAGACCCGGTGGGTTTCTTCTGGATAAGGATTCCCTGTTTTATCAATAGCTACAGCTCCTACAAGCCCATATTGGTAGGTTACATGATGTCCGTATTTTTTGCAAACTGCATTTATAACCTTTATTGCTTGGTCAATAATTTCTGGTCCGATACCGTCTCCGGGTAATACTGCTATTTTTAAGTCCATAGTTTTTCAGGTATAAAGTGGGAAAATGAAGGTATTTCTCACTTTTTGTTATTTTCATATGCTTTGATTTTATCGTGTATGCTCATCAGGTAATCGACATCGTCATATCCCTTTAAAAGGCATTCTTTTTTGTAGGGGCTGATATTGAAGCTTTCCTGATCGCCTGTTACCGGGATTGAGACGATTTGTTCCTGTAGGTTAACCTTAATCCGGGTTTTAGAGTCTTCGGCGATGTGGTTGAATAATTTTTTCAGGAAAACTTCGGATACCTGTACTGGTAATAAACCATTATTTAAGGCATTGTTTCTAAAGATGTCGGCAAAAAAACTGGAGATGACAACTTTGAAACCTGCCCCGTAAATAGCCCATGCTGCATGTTCCCGACTGGAACCACAACCGAAGTTTTTACCGGCAACAAGGATTTGACCTTCGTATTGAGGGAGATTCATGACAAAGTCAGGTTTCGGATTGCCTTGTGCGTCGTATCTCCAATCGTAAAATAGTTGTTGGCCAAATCCTTCCCGGGTTGTTGCCTTCAGGAAGCGTGCCGGGATGATCTGATCTGTATCCACATTTTCAATGGGAAGCGGAACGGTTGTAGATATTAGGGTTGTAAATTTGTCAATCATGATTGTATTAAATTACAGATTTCATTAAGGGATTATTTCTTTTCATTTATTGATAGGTTCTGTAATCACACCTGTGACTGCACAGGCTGCTGCGACAAGCGGACCTGCCAGCAATGTCCTGGCTCCCGGGCCTTGCCTGCCTTCGAAATTACGGTTGGATGTGGCTACACAATATTTCCCGTTTGGAATTTTGTCATCGTTCATTGCCAGGCAAGCAGAACAACCCGGCTGGCGAAGTTCAAATCCTGCTGCTTCCAGGGTATCACGGATACCTTCTGTAATGGCTTGTTTCTCTACTTGCTTGCTTCCTGGTACGATCCAGGCTGTCACTCCTGCTGCTTTTTTCTTGCCTTTTACATAATTTGCAAAGGCCCGCAGGTCCTCTATGCGTCCGTTCGTACAACTTCCTACAAAAACATAATCAATGGGTTTGCCAATCATCGCTTCGCCTGGGTGAAAATTCATGTATTCCAAAGCTTTTAAGAAAGTAAGACGTGAACTTTCTTCTATTTCTTCTATTTGTGGGATGTACCCATTGACGGGGATTCCCATGCCAGGGTTGGTTCCAAAGGTGATCATCGGCATGATGTCGGCTGCCTCGAAAGTCACTTCTTTATCAAATACGGCGTCCGGATCGCTGTATAGTTGCCTCCAGTGTTTTATCGCTTCTTCCCAGTCTTTCCCTTTCGGGGCATATTCCCGTCCTTTCAGATAAGCAAAAGTAGTTTCATCCGGAGCGATCATACCACCCCGGGCTCCCATTTCAATGCTCATGTTGCAAATGGTCATCCTGGCTTCCATGGAAAGTGAACGGATAGTGCTGCCTGCAAACTCTATGAAATGGCCTGTGCCTCCTGAAGTGCCTAATTTTGAAATTAAATACAGGATGATATCTTTAGAGCATACACCGGGATTTAAGGGACCATTGACGTTAATACGCATGGTTTTGGGCTTATTTTGTAAAATGCATTGTGAAGACAGCACCATTTCTACTTCGCTGGTACCTATTCCAAAGGCAACACAACCCATAGCTCCGTGTGTGGACGTATGGCTATCCCCGCATACAATGGTCATACCGGGTTGGGTCAACCCTGTTTCAGGACCCATAACATGAATGATTCCGTTTTTAGGTGTTCCTACTTTAAAAATAGTGATTCCGTTTTCAGCACAATTTTTTTCTAAAGTGGCTAATTGTTGTGCCGATAACGGTTCTTTCACTGCCAGGTGTTGGTTTTGGGTAGGGATATTATGGTCAGGACTGGCGGTTATTTGTGACGGACGGAATACTTTTATCCCTCTGGACCGTAGACCTTCAAAAGCTTGCGGACTTGTTACTTCGTGGATATACTGACGGTCAATGTAAAGCACACACGATCCGCCGGCTATTGTTTCAACAGTATGTGAATCCCAGATTTTATCGAATAATGTCTTCATAATGTAATTTTACTGTAGGTCAACTGTTAAGATATTTTTGCCAGAGCATCAATGAATGATTCTACGGAAGCAGTGACTATATCGGTATTAGCACCAAAACCATGATACATTTTCCCTTTGTGGGATATTTGGATATGTACTTTTCCCAGATCGTCACTACCTCGTGTAATGGCTTGTACTAAATATTCTTCTACATGTACCCGGCGCTTGGTAATATTTTTTACCGCAGTGAGGGCTGCATCAACTGGTCCGTTTCCACTTGCGGTTTCTATGAATGTATCCCCTCCGAAACTGATTTGTACCGTTGCTGTTGGAATGGTTGAGGAGCCGCAAACCACTTGCAGGGATTCCAGCTTCATATCCCGTTTTTTACGGGAATTTTCACTTCCTACCAATACTTCCAGGTCGCGTGTTGTAATGTCTTTCTTTTTGTCTGCCAATTCCAGAAAACGTTGATAGATTGCATCCAGTTCATCATTATCCGGATTATAACCTATTTCTTTCAGGTGATGTTTTAATGCTGCGCGGCCACTACGGGCAGTCAGGACAATACTGGATTGGTCCACGCCGACTTCTTCCGGATCAATAATTTCATAGGTTTCCCGGCTTTTCAAGACGCCGTCCTGATGAATACCTGATGAATGGGCAAAAGCATTCCGGCCGACAATGGCTTTATTGGGTTGGACGGGTACACGCATCAGGCTGGAAACCAGTTGACTACTGGCAATGATCTGCTTGGTATTGATGCCTAGTTCAAAGTCAAGGTTTTTATGGCAATGAATGGCCATTACTATTTCTTCAAGAGCCGTGTTTCCTGCACGTTCACCCAAGCCATTAATGGTTACCTCTACTTGCCGTGCTCCGTTTTGTACGGCTGCTAAAGTGTTGGCGGTAGCCATTCCCAGGTCGTTGTGACAATGGGTGGAAATGATTGCTTTATCAATGTTGGGGACATGATTCATCAGATAGGCAATTTTAGCACCGTATTCATTGGGCAGGCAATACCCTGTCGTATCCGGAATATTTACTACGGTAGCCCCTGCTTTGATTACAGCCTCAATGACTCTGGCGAGGTATTCTTCTTCAGTACGTCCGGCATCTTCTGCATAAAATTCTACATCGTCTACATATTGACGGGCATATTTCACCGCTTGGATTGCCCGTTCAATGATTTCGTCAGGGTTGGAATTTAACTTTTCATAAATATGATAAAAAGAGGTCCCTATCCCGGTGTGGATACGACCTCTTTTTGCAAATTGCAGGGCTTCTGCTGCGACTTCGATGTCTTTTTTGACAGCCCGTGTTAAGGCACAAATGGTCGGATTGGTGACTGCTTTTGAGATTTCGACCACTGAATTGAAATCTCCGGGACTGGAAACAGGAAATCCGGCCTCGATGATATCTACCCCTAATTTTTCCAATTGACGCGCAACCTCAATTTTCTCGATGGTGTTTAATTGACAACCGGGTACTTGTTCTGCATCCCGAAGGGTTGTATCGAATATATATACTTTTTCCATAAATTGTTTGGGTATTCATTTTAGATTTACAATTCATGATTCATTCTGTCTGGCTTTTTGAATGGTTTCATAAATCATAAATCTAAAGTCGTAAATGGTTTTAATTATTTTCAGGTCTCAATTTGCGCACGACTGCACCAGCTTGCCACATTTCAGACTCACGCATGGTTTGAAGTTCTTTTTCCAGTTTTTCGCGATAATCGGGTTGGCTGTTACAGTCGATGGAGCGTTGCGCTTCGTTACCGCAAGCCACTTGATTATACAGTTCTTCAAATACCGGTTTGGTTGCATCGCGGAATTTTTCCCACCAGTCGAGTGCTCCTCTTTGAGCTGTGGTTGAACAGTTCGCATACATCCAGTCCATACCGTTTTCTGCAATTAAAGGCATTAAGCTTTGAGTCAGCTCTTCTATTGTTTCGTTGAAGGCTTCGGAAGGAGTATGGCCGTGTGCCCGTAAAGTGTCATATTGGGCAGCAAACAATCCCTGGATCGCTCCCATCAGGCTTCCGCGTTCACCTGTCAGGTCGGAATATACTTCCCGTTTGAAAGTGGTTTCGAAAAGATAGCCCGAACCAACTCCGATTCCCAGTGCAATTACGCGGTCCCATGCCTTACCTGTAGCATCCTGGAAAATGGCATAACTGGAATTCAGCCCCCGTCCTTGCAGGAACATTCTTCGTAAAGAGGTCCCTGATCCTTTCGGGGCAATTAAGATGACATCGACATCAGCTGGCGGGATAATGCCGGTCCGTTCTTTGTAGGTTATTCCGAAACCATGTGAAAAATACAATGCTTTCCCCGGTGTCAAGTGTTTTTTGATGGTAGGCCACATACTGATTTGTCCTGCATCGGAAAGTAAATATTGTATGATGGTTCCTTTTTCGGCGGCTTCTTCGATTTCAAATAAAGTTTCTCCTGGTACCCAACCGTCAGCAACTGCCTTATCCCAGCTCTTACTGCCTTTCCGCTGACCTACGATAACATTAAAACCATTGTCTTTTAAATTTAAAGATTGACCTGGACCCTGTACTCCGTAGCCAATAACTGCAATAGTTTCATTTTTTAATACATCAAGAGCTTTGGATAATGGAAATTCTTCTCTTGTTACTACGTTTTCTTCGATTCCTCCGAAATTAATTTTTGCCATGATTGTAATAAATTTAATGATTTAGTGTATAATTTTAATTTTCTCTGATTACTGTTTTTTCATTTCTTCCAGGTATTCATTGAGTAATTCATGCTTGGATTTGATGATAGCTACCTGACCTGAACGTACAAATTGCTGGACACCGTAAGGTTTCAATAATTCGAATAAAGCCTGAGTATCTTCCTTATGTCCGGTACGTTCCAGGACAATGTTGTCCTCACTGATTTCTAAAATACGGACATGATGCTCGCGTACCAGTTTTTCAACATTATTGCTTCTGGTGACTTTATACAGGGCAATTTCTTGCTGTACCACTTCGTCCGGAGTGTAAACGAAAGCTTTGAGTACGTCTACTTTTTTCTCGATTTGTTTTACCAGTTTTTCTATTTGATCAGGTTCAGTATAGACCACAATTGTAAATTTGTGAATTCCGGGTAAAGCTGATTCTGATACGGTCAGGCTTTCTATATTCACATTCCGGCAAGTGAAGACGGTTGTAATTTGGCTTAATAGTCCGACTTTATTTTCAGAAAATACGGTTATGATATATTCTTTCTTCATGAATGTTTTTCAAAAGTTAAAGTATTCAGGTATGTAAAAGTTTCATTATTCATGCAGTGCCCGTTATTCCAGTCTGATTTCAGCTACAGCAGCTCCGGCCGGTACCATAGGAAAAACATTTTCTTCTTTTTCGACGCGTACTTCCAGGAGGAAAGCACCGGGATGTTTTTTCATGGTTTGGATCGCATGTTCCAAATCTTCCCGTTTTTCCACACATTGATAGGCAATGTGATTTCCTTGGGCTATAAGCCCGAAATCCGGGTTTGTCATCTCTGTGAAAGAATAACGTTTGTCAAAAAACAATTCTTGCCATTGACGTACCATACCCAGAAAGCAGTTGTTGAGCAGGATGATTTTGACCGGAATGGCGGATTGGTAAATCGTCCCTAGTTCTTGTAGTGTCATTTGTAAACCTCCGTCTCCGACAAACAGGCATACTTCACGTCCGGGACAGCCCACTTTGGCACCGATGGCAGCAGGAAGCCCAAATCCCATAGTACCTAATCCTCCGGAAGTAACTACGCTACGGCTATGGTTAAAACGAAAATAGCGGGCAGCGACCATTTGCTGCTGACCGACGTCGGTAACCATGATTGCATCGTCATGATAAGCTTTTGAAACCAGATTAACTACTTCTCCCATTCGGATATGTTTACTTGTAGGATAGATGGCCGGCTCTATAATTTCCTGATATTCGATATTGTAGCAAGCTTTAAATTCAGAAATCCAGGCTTTGTGATCGTTTTCAGCGATCATTTCGGTGAGCATGGGCAAGCTTTCTTTTACATTTCCCAATACTGGTACATCCGCATAGATAATTTTATTGATTTCTGCGGGGTCGATTTCTAAATGAATGATTTTGGCATTGATCCCGAATTTATCGGGATTACCTGTAACCCGGTCATCAAAACGCATACCGATAGCGATAATAAGATCACAGTCTTTGTTTTTGATATTAGGGGCATAATTCCCATGCATACCTAACATGCCTACATATTGGGAATAGTGGTTGGGTAAAGCTGATAACCCTAATAATGTTGCAGCTGCTGGTATTCCGCTTTTGTCCAAAAATGTTTTCAATTCCTGTTCAGCTCCTCCGAGAATTACTCCCTGCCCTATTAATGCTAAGGGACGGCGGGAAAGATTGATCAGTTTGGCAGCTTCTGCGATTTGTTCCTTATCAATGGCCGGATAGGGATGATAGCTTCGGATGGTACTAATTTTCTCATATTTGAATTCAGCCAGCTCCTGTTGTGCATCTTTGGTAATATCGACAACAACGGGACCTGGGCGTCCGGATTGTGCAATATAGAATGCTTTTGCGATAGTAGCGGGAATATCGGCTGCGCGTTTTACCTGGCAATTCCATTTGGTTACAGCTTGGGTGATTTGTATGAAATTGGTTTCCTGAAAAGCATCCGTTCCGAGATAAGTGGAACCCACTTGTCCGCTGATTAGTACGATGGGTGTAGAGTCCATCAGAGCATCGGCCAAACCTGTTACCGTATTGGTTGCTCCCGGACCAGAAGTAACGATACAAACTCCGGTTTTTCCACTTACCCGGGCATAGCCCTGGGCTGCATGTACAGCACATTGTTCGTGGCGTACAAGGATATGATTAATCCGGTCACGATAGTCATAAAGGGCATCGTATACCGGCATGATTGTTCCTCCGGGATACCCGAAAATGGTGTCTACTCCTTCCTTTAGAAAGGATTCAATAACCGCTTTCGAGCCCGGAAAACAAGTGGTCTGATTCGCTTGTTTTTCCATATAAATAGGTTGTGTAGTAGTGTTTTTCATTGTTTTTTTTTGTTCATCAGCATTATTCCTTGATCATTCTGACTGCCCCTTGGTCTGCAGAACTGACCAGCATGGCATAGGCCTGTAATGAAGCAGGGACTTGACGGTCCCGGTTAACTGGACTGTATTCCTTCTGTTGTGTGCGGCGCAATTCGATTTCTTCCTGGGAAATCAACAGGTTAATGCTCCGCTCCGGGATATTAATTTCAATGGGATCTCCGTTACGGATGATACCGATGTTCCCACCGGCAGCAGCTTCTGGGGATACATGCCCAATAGAAAGACCTGAGGTTCCGCCTGAGAAACGGCCATCAGTGATCAAAGCACAGACTTTGTCCAGGTGTTTCGATTTCAGATAGGAAGTAGGATAAAGCATTTCCTGCATGCCAGGACC
Organism: uncultured Odoribacter sp.; assembly: GCA_900548135.1. GTDB lineage: Bacteria > Bacteroidota > Bacteroidia > Bacteroidales > Marinifilaceae > Odoribacter. The sequence continues at coordinate 9,205 of URJC01000077.1, forward strand.
TCCTTTGGGACCTTCATAGCGGATGACAACAACATCTCCTGCTTTGATTTCATTATTCAGGATTCCATTCATCGCCTGTTCCTGTGATTCAAATACTCTGGCCTGTCCCCGGAATACAAATAAGGATTCATCTACTCCGGCAGTTTTCACGATACAACCTTTTTCGGCAATATTACCTGTCAATACAG
>URJC01000078.1 GCA_900548135.1 uncultured Odoribacter sp.
TGCATTTGAGGAATAAAGTCTCGTAATATTTTTTAATTTGCAATAAATTTATTATGGCGAATATATTGGTAACCGGTGCCAACGGGCAGTTGGGTTCTGAGCTTAGAAAGATTGGTTTTTCTGCTTTGGATGAAGTTTTCTTTACCGATGTTGCAGAATTGGATATTACAGATTATACAGCTGTAGAGCAGTTTGTGCGAAAAAATGAAATAGATACAATTATTAATTGTGCTGCTTATACAGCGGTGGATAGGGCAGAAGAAGAACCGGAAATTGCCGCAAAAATCAATACGGAAGCTGTTGCAAATCTGGCTAAGGCTGCAGTTAAAGAAGATTGTTTATTGATTCATATTTCTACCGATTATGTGTTTGATGGAACCGGGAAGGAGCCTTATAGTGAAAAAGACAAACCCTGTCCTTTTAGTGTATATGGAAAAACAAAATTAGCCGGAGAAACTGCTATTTTGAAATCAGGGTGTTTTCATATAATTATCCGTACAGCTTGGTTATATTCAACATTCGGAAATAATTTCGTAAAGACTATTTTACGACTGGCTGGTGAACGTCCGGAAATAGCGGTTGTGGCTGATCAGCTTGGAACTCCTACTTATGCAGAGGATCTGGCTGCTGCGATTGTGGATATCATGAGCAATGAGGGGCGCATTGAACACGAAGGAATCTACCATTATAGTAATGAGGGTATTTGTTCGTGGTATGAATTTGCAACTGAAATTGTGCGATTGAGTGGAAAAGATTGTAAAGTAAAATCTGTGACAACGGCGGAGTATCCTTCAAAGACCAGACGTCCGGCTTATTCTGTGTTGGATAAGACAAAAATTAAACGGACGTTTGGAATACAGATTCCGGACTGGAAAGAAGCTTTGGGAAGAATGATGAAAAATTTAAACTGATAGAATATGAGAAATATTTTAATTACGGGTGGTGCAGGTTTCATTGGTTCGCATTTGGTCCGGCTGATGGTTAACAAATATCCGCAGTACCGGATTATCAATTTGGATAAACTAACCTATGCCGGAAATCTGGCTAATTTGAAAGATATAGAAAATAAGCCTAATTATGTATTTGAAAAAGCGGATATCTGTGACTTTCCGGTTATGCAGGGTGTTTTCGAAAAATATCAGGTGGATGGAGTCATTCATTTGGCTGCTGAAAGTCATGTAGACCGTTCAATAAAAGATCCTTTTGCTTTTGCCCAGACGAATGTTTTGGGAACTCTGGCCTTGTTACAAGCGGCAAAGTTGGCTTGGGAGGGGCAGGGGGAAGATAAATTGTTCTATCATGTTTCTACGGATGAAGTGTATGGGGCTTTGAATCCAGGCAAAGAATTGTTTACGGAAAATACCAAATACGATCCTCATTCCCCTTATTCAGCTTCCAAGGCTTCTTCAGATCATTTTGTAAGGGCTTATCATGATACTTATGGATTACCTGTCAAAATTTCCAATTGTTCAAATAATTATGGTTCGTTCCAATTCCCGGAAAAATTAATTCCTCTGTTTATCAATAACATTCGGCACGATAAGCCGCTTCCGGTGTACGGGAAGGGAGAGAACGTGAGGGATTGGTTGTTCGTAGAAGACCATGCCCGGGCAATTGATTTGATCTTTCATAAAGGAAAAATCGGAGATACTTATAATATCGGAGGCTTTAATGAATGGAAAAATATCGATTTAATTAAAGTGTTGATAAAAGTGACTGACCGTTTATTAGGACGTCCGGAAGGGGCATCGGATCATTTGATCACTTATGTAACCGACCGTGCCGGACATGATTTACGCTATGCTATTGATTCAACCAAATTGAAAAATGAATTGGGTTGGGAACCTTCTTTGCAATTTGAGGAGGGGATAGAAAAAACGGTAAAGTGGTATTTGGATAATCAGGAGTGGTTGGATCAGGTAACTAGTGGTGATTATCAGAAATATTATGAAAAAATGTATGGAAGGAATTGTTGAAAGATTATAGAAAAAAGGTCAAGCATGTTTGTGAGGAACAGACATGCTTTTTTATGGAATCTGAAATAAAAAATGTATCTTTGCAGACGTTTTGAGTAAATACTAAAAACATTGATTATCAGCGTAAAATAAAATATAAACATGATTACAGTATCAGATTTAGAGATTCAGTTTGGAAAGCGGACTTTGTTTCAGGATGTGAATTTGAAGTTTACACCGGGAAATTGTTATGGAGTGATTGGGGCAAATGGTGCCGGAAAATCTACTTTTTTACGTATTTTAAGTGGAGATCTGGAGCCAACACGGGGAAATGTGATGTTCGGGCCCGGAGAACGTTTATCTGTATTAAAACAGGACCACTTTGCTTATGATGAATGTTCGGTATTGGATACTGTTTTGCAGGGACATATAAAATTATGGGAAGTAATGCAGGAAAAGAATGCCATTTATCTGAAAGAAAATTTTACTGATGAGGATGGCATCCGGGCAGCTGAATTGGAAGAACAGTTTGCCGGAATGGATGGCTGGAATGCTGAAAGTGATGCTGCTAACTTGTTGAGTGGTTTAGGTATCCAGGAAGATCTGCATTACTCTCTGATGAAAGATTTGAGTGGAAAGCAAAAAGTACGTGTCTTACTGGCACAGGCGTTGTTTGGTAAACCGGATAACCTGTTGTTGGATGAACCAACCAATGACCTTGACCTTGAGACTGTTATGTGGCTTGAAAATTACCTGGCTAATTATGAGAATACCGTTTTGGTTGTATCACATGACCGGCATTTCCTGGATTCTGTGTGTACCCATTCTGTAGATATTGATTACGGTAAAATTACCTTGTTTGCAGGAAACTATAGTTTCTGGTATGAATCCAGTCAGTTGGCTTTACGGCAGATGCAGGCTAAGAATAAGAAAGCTGAGGAAAAACGGAAGGAATTGCAGGAATTCATTTCCCGGTTTAGTGCTAATGTTGCTAAATCCAAACAAACTACCAGCCGTAAGAAAATGTTGGAAAAACTGAATATAGAGGAGATTATGCCTTCTACCCGTAAATATCCCGGGATTATTTTTACTCCGGAACGAGAGGTTGGAAACAAGATACTGGAAGTTCGGAACCTGAGTAAATCTGTTGATGGGAAATGTCTTTTTAAAGATGTGGAATTTGCAGTGGAAAAAGACGACAAAATTGTTTTCCTGTCCAGAGATCCGCGTGCTATGACAGCTTTGTTGGAGATTATTACCGGGAATGAAAAACCGGATACCGGTGATTATACTTGGGGAGTTACTATTACGACAGCCTATTTGCCTTTGGACAATTCGGCATTTTTTGATACAGAAATGAAATTGATCGATTGGTTAGGACAATATTCTACAGATACCAGTGAAACTTTCCTGAGGGGATTTTTAGGGAAGATGCTGTTTTCCGGAGAAGATATTTATAAGAATGTGAAGGTATTGTCGGGAGGGGAGAAGATGCGTTGTATGATTGCCCGGATGATGCTGAATAATGCCAATGTATTGATTCTTGACTCACCGGCTAATCATCTTGATTTGGAATCCATACAGGCATTTAATAACACATTAGTCTCTTTTAAAGGAGTGGTATTGATGAATTCACATGACCATGAGTTTATCCAGACGGTTTGTAATCGTGTGATAGAATTGACTCCGGAAGGAATTATCGATAAAAGGATGGATTTTGATGATTATATCACCAGTGAAGGGGTGAAAGAACAGTTGGATAAAATGTATAATTGAGTCGGTTGATTGTTCAAATGTTTGGATGTTTAAACTCAGATATTCAAGTATTTGAACAAATTTGACTTCTCCATAACTGGCCATATTTTTGGGGGGGTGAATATTGGAATGTATTCCCCCGTTTTTTATATATTATTTAAGAAATCCTGGAAATCGTTTGCGGAGTAATTTATTACCTTTGGAGGTATTAAAATTTTTGAAATTTATTTTTATTTAAACAGGTAAAGCATGAAGGTAAATAATTTGATTTTGGGAGTGCTGTTGCTTTTAATGGGGTGTCAGTCTGTACCTCAGACGAGTGAATATGTGGTAATAGCTGGTAAAGGGATTACGGTTGATACTGCCTGGAATAAAGTGGCAGCTTCATTGGTGGCTAAACATCAGGCAACTCTGGTATCATATGAGCAAAGTATTGATGAGGTGATGCCTCAATTGAAGCAACTGCGTCCCCGCTATGTGGCTATTGTTGAGAAACCGGAAACCTTAGGCCGGGATTATGTGATTCATTTAAATCAAATCAGTCGTCAGGTAGATGATGATATTTATGCTGATTTTCTTTGGGGGATTATTACAGGGTATGATGCCCCGGCTGCGATGAAGATGGTGAATAATAGTACGGAGCCTTTGGTGATTAAAGATGCTGTGGCTACGATTATGGAACTACATAGCGGAAAATGGTTTGACCGATATGCTTGGATTGACGATCATACACAAGGCTTGTGGGGAGAGAAGAAGTCGAAAGAAGATACGATAGTGACCTATCAATTGCCTGCTAAACCCGCCAAGATGAGACGGAGAATGGCAGATGGTGAAATTAAAGAGATAACGGTAGACCGGGTAAATCCGGTTGATGAGATGCAGACTTTTTACAATATATACGAGAAATACAATCCGGATTTAGTAGTGACGGCTGCCCATGCAACAGAAAGAAATTTGGAAATGCCTTTTTCTTTAGGGAATATTAAACCTAAGAATGGAGTTTTGTATATGGATTTTCCGGGAAATCCTCAAGATTTGAAAGAAAGTGGAAAACGAAAAGTGTATTTGCCTATTGGAAATTGTTTGATTGCTAATGTAAATAATACAAAAGAAAGTATGGCCATTGCTTGGATGAATAGCGGGAATGCAGCTACTATGGTTGGCTATGTGGTAACTACCTGGCATGGACGGAATGGCTGGGGAGGACTGAAGTATTTTCTCACGACTCCTGGTCGTTATACAACGGCTGAAGCTTTTTATCTGAATCAACAGGATATGATGTACCAGCTTAACGAATGGAATCCCAAATTTACTACTTTGGGATATCCCTATGATGACCCCAATGAATTTGTTGCTGGGGTACAGGTGATCAAAGATTCTATAGGGATTCAACCCAATCAGGACCAATTGGGATTTTTGCATGACCGGGATGTGTTGGCTTATTATGGAGATCCGAAATGGAATGTGCGCTTACAGGAGTTACCTGAAGAAAATGATTTCACTGTAACTTCTGAGGTGAAAGGTAAAAAATGTATTGTTACCATTACTACAAAAGAAAATTTCAATCTGGAAAGGATGAAAGGAAATCATTTTAAAGAAGAACATGTATTGGATTTACCCTTTAATTACTTTTTCCCGGAACGTTTGAAGAATCCACGTTTGGCAGCCGGACAAAATTGGAAAGCTGCAGTAGATGAAAATTTTCTATTGGTTTATAATGCTGATTTTGAACCAAATAAAACTTATACGGTTGAATTGGATGTGGATTGATAGTATTATTGATTTGTATTAATCGTATTCATAGCAAAAGAAAAATAGGGTTCTGATCCGTATTGAAGCAAATTATTTGAGGACTGATGTATTAATTATCAATAAAAGTTGGTATATTAGTACATCGGTTTTTTTATATGCGTATGAAAACAGGCAAAACTTTTGTTGAGAAAATCCTGAATGCTCCGGCAGGGAGTATTGTATTTCGTGAACCGGATATGGTGCTGAGCCATGACAATTCAGCCAGGATTAAGAAGATATTTGAAAAGATGGGGGGAGAGAGAGTCGTGTGTCCGGAAAAGTTAGTGGTTGTTTTGGACCGGAAGATGATAGGTACTACTGATGAATTGATACGGGATTATAATGCGATCCACAGTTTTATGTCTGAGCAACAGGTTGAGCATTTTTTTGATTGCGATAAAGGGATTTGTCATCAGATTTTGGCAAAATATTTGAAGGGGGGAATGTTTGTGGTGGGAAATGACAGTCATACCGGTACTGCAGGTGCTTTTAATTGCCTGGCAATCGGATTGAATAAAACGGAAACGGCTCTATTGTGGAAGACAGGAAAAATGTGGTTTCGGGTTCCGGAATCAGTGAAGGTCATATTGAGGAATCAATTACCTAAGGGAGTATATGCTAAAGATTTGGCTTTGTGGATAATGGGGATGTTGAAGGGGGAGAATATATCATATAAGGCAGTGGAATATCATGGTGAAGGTGTACATACTCTTTCCATTGCAGACCGGATGACTATAGCTAATGTTTCGGCTGAGATGGGAGTAAGTAATTCGGTATTTCCCCCGGATGATACATTGGCCGATTTTTTTGGCGATTATGCCGTTCAAGGAATTTGGGCTGACGGAAATGCCTTCTATGAGCGGGAATTTGAAGTGGATTTAGCAACGGGGATGCCTATGATGATGTCGGTGGGAATGAACATAGAGATTAAGAGTGTAGACGAATGGGGACCACTACCGATTCAACAGGGGTTGATCGGGGCATGTGCAAGTGGGAGGATAGAAGATTTGAGGATTGTTGCACAGATACTGAAAGATAAAAGATTAGCTCCTGGTTTTCAGTTGTCTATAGTTCCGGCTTCAAGAGAGATTTATATACAGGCAATAGAAGAAGGATTGATTGATGTTTTCTTTAAGGCCGGCGCTTCCATATTAGGGGCAAGTTGTGGTCCGTGTTTAGGAAGCAGCCACATGATATTGGCTGATACCAAACGGTTTATTACGACGACAAACAGTAATTCGATGCAACGAATGGCTTCTCTGGGGGTGGAAAAATATGTGGCTTCACCGGCAACGGTAGCGATGACTGCGTTGAAGGGAGAATTGAGTTCAGAATCAGGAAAAATATTTGAAAACACGATTTATCCGTATTGGTTAGCCCCGATTGCTCCAATTACGGTGAATGAGTTTGATTCCCGTCGGGCAGGTCATGTATGGAGTTATAAAGAGATTGATCATATTTCTTGTGAACAGCTTTTTTCTGAACGGTGGACCTATCGTATTGCATTGGACAATAAAGCAGCTATGCAGCCTCATTTGTTGGCAGGACTGGATATCTCTTTTGCAAAAAAAGTGAAACGGGGAGATATTATAATTGCAGGAGAGGACTTTGGTTGTGGCAAACTGATAAAACATGCTGCAGTAGGGTTAGCTGCTGCGGGAGTGAAAGCAGTTATAGTCAGATCTGTTTCCAGAAATTTCTTTCGAATGGCAGCGAATTATGGTTTGTTGGTAGTTATTGCGCCTGAGTTGGTCAGAAAATATCATGCTGGGGACAGATTGTTTATCGATTTGGAAGACAGACGTATTTATTTGAATGATGAAGAATTCAATATGCCTTATATGGATCAGGACTTTGTGGAAATGTTCCGTTTGGGGGAATTTTAGCAGTTGTTTTTTGTAACTTTTCGTATTTGACGCTGCCAGTCTTTAATTGTATTTGATTGAGTTTCGTATCTGATGGACAACCACTGATCTGTACTGTTGTGGCATGGAATACATAGTGAATTGAATGTTGGAATGAGAATAGTTGTGTTAAAAAATGAATTTTATTTATTAATTTCTTGTTAATATGAAAACGTTTTCGTAATTTTAGGATAATTAAAAACAACTTCTGTTTTGGCAGAAATAAAAAAGAAAAGCCATGAAAACGCGAGGTAATCAATTATTCATTCAGGTCCTGTTAATAGTTATCATTACGGCGATTGTTGTATTTACTTGCATTAATTTGGCTGAATTGGTGGATATGTTTTCCGATGCAGCCGGGAGTGTACTTACTCGTTTTAATTTAGGATTTTAAAAGTTGAGGTAACATTTCATAACTTTTAAGGTGAACGGTCTGAGTGACTGTAAAGGGGAGATATAGTTTTGGAATCAAGACAATTTATTTAATTTTCTCTTCCTTATAACTTTTTTCTGTATTTTTCCGTTAAAGTTTTTGTATATTTGAACATATTTTAAACTTTAATGGTATGTTAAAGAGAATTCTTTCCAGTACAATTTTTAAATTGATTATAGCGGTAATTATAGGTATTTTATTGGGATTAGTAGTTGGTGAAAGTTTTATGAATGTAGTTGTGACTGTGAAGTATATCTTGGGACAATTGATTTTCTTCATGGTGCCATTAATAATTCTGGCTTTTATATCCTCATCTATCGCGAAAATGAAAGGCAAAGCTTCCCGTATGTTAGGTTGGGCATTGGGATTGGCTTATTGTTCTTCCGTGGGGGCAGCTTTTATGGCTATGTTTCTGGGGTATTGGCTGATTCCATTATTGACTGTTAGTCCGGCAACGGAAGGCTTGAAACAGATCCCGGAGTTGGTGTTTAAATTAGATATTCCACCGGTAATGAGTGTGATGACAGCTTTGGTCGTTGCGGTTATGATAGGTTTGGCTACGGTGTGGACGAAATCGCAGGTTTTCGGGACGATTCTGGATGATTTCCAGAAAATGGTGTTGTTGTTGATCAATCGGATTTTAATTCCGGTATTACCGTTTTTTATTGCGGCTAACTTTTGTGCTCTTAGTTATGAAGGATCCATCACCCGGCAATTGCCTGTTTTTTTGAATGTGATGGGAATTGTTTTGACAGCCCATTTTGTCTGGCTGGTGTTTCTCTATTTATCTGCCGGAGCATTTGCAGGTAAGAATCCATGGCAGGTGATCTGCTATTACGGACCGGCTTATTTTACTGCCGTAGGGACAATGTCGTCAGCTGCTACTTTGCCGGTATCTTTGGAATGTGCTAGGAAAAGTCCTGTATTAAAAGGTGAAGTGGTTGATTTTGCTATTCCTTTGTTTGCTAATATTCATCTTTGTGGTTCTATATTAACTGAGGTATTTTTTGTGATGACTGTTTCTTTGATGTTGTACGGAACTATGCCTGCTGTGGCTACAATGGGACTTTTTATTGTCTTATTGGGGATTTTTGCTATTGGAGCGCCGGGAGTACCTGGGGGTACTGTTATCGCTTCGTTAGGGATTGTAGTTTCGGTATTGGGTTTTGATGAGACTGGTACAGCTTTATTGTTGACAATTTTTGCTTTGCAGGATAGTTTCGGTACGGCTTGTAATGTGACCGGAGATGGCGCTCTTACCCTGGTTTTGTCAAAACTGGATAAATAACAGGAGATTAAGCTTTACAGGTATTTTCGCAAAAACAGCATAAATTTTAAGATTTTTATTATGAATCGTATGGTTGTTGGAATAGGGGAGGCGCTATGGGATGTTCTTCCTGAAGGTAAAAAAATAGGGGGGGGCTCCTGC
>URJC01000079.1 GCA_900548135.1 uncultured Odoribacter sp.
AGATTGCTTTCGAACGAACTAAAGCGTTGCGACCGGATTTATTGGAAGAATGAAGTGTCTGCCAGGGGATGTGCTATGAACAACCTCCCTAATTTAAGCTGCTGAAGTGTTGATGTTTCCGAAATATTGTATATTTGTACAAACGTTTCTATGGAGGTTATGATTTCGGATGCAGACATACTTCGGCGCTTTAAAACAGACCGCAAGCAAGGAATACAAGTGCTGTTCAGGCGGTATTACCGGCCTTTGGTGCTCTTTGCGGATGAATTTGTCCATTCTCTTTCTACAGCAGAGGATATTGTACAGGACTTTTTTATCCGGTTGTGGACAGACGACTATTTGGAAAAACTACTTCCTTCGGCACTTCCTTCTTATCTTTTTACTTCTGTCCGGAATGCTTGTTACACGTATGAACATCGTAAGGATGTATGGAATCGGCGCAGAGATCTATCTTCCGAGGCAAATATTGCAGTAGAAACAGCACTGGAAATGGATTCCGAAGTGGCCGACAGAATCAATCGGGCCATTTCGAAACTACCCGGTCAGACCCGGGCTGTCGTTACCCGGATCCTGCTCGAAGAAATGAAATATAAGGATGCCGCGGCCGAACTGAATATATCCGTCAATACATTGAAGACTCTACTCCGGAATGGGATGAGAACATTGAGGAGTGAATTGGAAAAAGATTATCGTTCGATTAATTTTGCTGCATACTTACTTTTGGACTCGCCCACTCATTTAATTTTATATGCCTAATAATCAAAAAAGTAAATTTTCTTTAAAAGAAATCAATATGCAAAATATTATCACCAATTAAACGAACATTTTTAATTGGTGATAAAGACTTGAAAACACTATATAAATCCGATAAGTCTATTTTGTAATAGGTCGGAGCCATATTGTTTTTCGTTGAAAAACACTCAGACTTACGCCGTTTTTTATAACAGGTTCTCTCTCATTAATTTTTTCGGTAAAAAAAATTAAATCCGGTTCACCCATTTTCATTTTTTTTTAGTCCTACTGGCAGAAATGAATCAAAGCCATCAGAATAATTATGGATTTTAAGGAAGATCTTATCTACCGGATTTTGGCCGGTGAAGCCAGCGAAGAGGAAGAGCTTGCTTGTCGGAAGAGGATAGCTGAAGACGAGGCAGAACGACAAGAATTTGAACGTATCGAACGGATCTGGTATAAAGGAAAATATGCAGGTAAATGGGAAAGTATTGACGAAGAGAAGGCTTTCAGACGTTTGGAAAACGGCAGGACACATCGGATACGTCTGAAAAAAAAGCTGTACTGGAATATTGCAGCCATCGGGTTATTCGTATTGGGTGCCGGATTGTTCGCTTTATTTAAAGCCCGGCCTGCCCGGCCTATCCCCATGGCAGAAGTAGCAGAACCGATTTATCCCGGACAGTCTAAAGCTCTTTTGGTACTGGCATCCGGAGAAAAAGTTGAATTGGGAACCAGCTCACGAAAAGAGATTGCCGAGAGCGGAGTCACTATTCAAGGGGATTCTGCCGGTTTGGTGTACCATTCTTTGGATTTACCGGCCGAACAAGTATTTAATGAATTGATTGTTCCGAAAGGGGGAGAATATCGCTTGTGCCTGTCCGACGGTACAGTTGTGTACCTGAATTCCGAATCCCGTTTAAAATATCCGGCTGGTTTTACCGGAGAACGGCGGGAAGTAGAATTGGAGGGAGAAGCTTATTTTGAGGTGACTCCTGATAAAGAACATCCTTTTCTGGTGAACACAGGGGAGTTGTGTGTGCGGGTATTGGGGACAGGATTCAATGTGTCGGCTTACCGTGAAGAAAATGTTTCGGAAGTGACTCTGGCCCATGGGGCGGTTGTCGTGGGGGAAGCGGGAAAGGAAACGAGCCTGAAACCGGACGAGCAGTTCATATTGGATAAGAGTACAGGAAAAACCTCGGTTCAACAGGTCGATGCTAATAAGATTTGTGCCTGGAAAAGTGGCATGTTATATTTTGAGGGAATGGCTTTAGAAGAATTGGTAATCAAATTGAACCGTTGGTTTGACGCACAATTCTTCTTTACAGCAGAAGAATTAAAACACTTGAAATTTACCGGTGCTTTATGCAAATATGCTTCGCTTGCTTACAATCTGTCATTGCTGGAAGCTACCACCAATATACAATTCGTACTCAAGGATAAAGTAGTGGAAATCGGACAACATTAAAAATAGGCCGGAATATGTGACCAGCATATTCCGACCGTTTCCTCTAAGGAGGATAATTATAACATTAATTAATTTACAAATTTATGAAAAAAAAATGGTTTAAGCGGTTTGTGAAGGACAAAGACAAACCCCAAAAATTTTTTAGAGTAACAAAATTGTTTTTTTTCCTGTGCTTCGGGACAGTTACTTCTTTACAGGTTTCTGCTACAAACCCGGAACAGATTACAATGAATCTGGGGAAGAGTACTGTGAAAAATGTTTTGAATGAGATTCAGAAACAGACGAACAAAGTGATTATTTACAACGATGACCGTCTGCATTTGGAACAGACAATTGAAGCTAATTTTACAGGTGTTGAGCTGGAAGATTTGTTGAACCGGATTTTGACAGATAGCGGAATGGGATATAAATTGGTGGATAATTACATTGTAATTGTTCCGGTGAAAAAGGCGGACCAGGAAAAGCAAGTCCGGGACATCAAAGAATTGGTTGTACGGGGAACAGTGACAGACGATAAAAAGAATCCGCTTCCCGGGGTGACGGTTTTAATCAAGGGAACCAGTATAGGTACGTCGACGGATAACGAGGGAAAGTTCACTTTAAAACTGGCAGAAGGCGAAAAATTGATTCTGGTGTTTTCGTTTATAGGTATGGAGAAAAAAGAAGTTGAATATACCGGACAACAGAATCTGACCGTGCAAATGAACTATGAGACAGAGGATTTGGAGGAGGTTGTGGTAACGGGAATTTTTGAACGGAAGGCGGAGAGTTTTACGGGAAGCACCGTAACCATGAAAAATGAGGATTTGAAACGGGTTGGTAATCAGAATGTTTTTCAGAGTTTGAAAAGTCTGGATCCTTCATTGATGATTTTTGACAACATGGAATTTGGTTCCGATCCGAACAAAAAACCGAAGATGACTTTGCGTGGGGCCTCTTCTTTGGATCTTAACAGTGAAGATATTGATTTGAAAGGTACTTACGCAAACGATCCCAATGCGCCTCTTTTCATATTGGATGGTTTTGAGGCTACGGTGGAGAAGATTATGGACTTGGATATGGATCGTGTGGAAAGTCTGACTATCTTAAAGGATGCTTCGGCTAAAGCGATTTACGGATCACGTGCAGCAAACGGAGTGATTGTCATTGAGACCAAGCGTTCGGCATCGGGCGATTTGCGGGTGACCTATACCGGTAATCTGAATATCGAAGCCCCTGATTTGAGTTCCTATAACCTGACTAATGCTGCTCAGAAATTGGAATTGGAAAAAGATTTCGGTTTGTATGACGCAGAGTGGTATGAGAGTGATATCGATTTGAAGAAAAAGTATTTTCAGAAATACAAATCAGTGGTTGCTGGGGTGAATACGGACTGGATGGCCAAACCGTTGCGAAATGCGGTGGGTACCAAACATTCAATAAGTATTGAATTGGGAAGCAATGACTTGCAGGTTTTAGCCGATTTTTCTTATAACAATGTGGCGGGTGTAATGAAAGGTTCTTCCCGTGTGACATACGATGGCGCGGTACAGGTGTCTTATCGTCATAAAAAATTCAATTTCCGGAATATTTTGAACGTTACTTCCAATGTGGCCAAAGATTCACCATACGGTACTTTCAGTGAATATGCCTATATGAACCCTTATTATTCTCCGTATGATGCAAATGGCTTGCTGGTGAAAAATGCTGCTTTGTCGGTGGATGGCTTGGATAAGACCGGAGAGTTTGTAGCCAATCCCTTGTTCAATGCCTCTCTGAATACCAAAATTGAAAACCGTTATACAGATATCACGGATAATTTATATGTGGAGTGGAATGTATTACAAGGCTTGAAAGCGACGTTGCGCTTCGGAATTACAGAGAAAAAGACCAGTGCGGATGAGTTTTACCCTGCCAATCATTTGAAATTCAATAGTTATACGAGTGATAAATTCATGGAAAAAGGCTCTTATCAGGTCAATAATGGTCACATGAAGAAATTGTCGGGTGACTTGAATGTCCGTTATTCCACTTCCATTAAAGAAGTACATTACATTTTTGCCAATGTCGGGTTGAATCTGGCGGATGAAACATACGAGGAGGTTGTTCATAAAGCGATAGGTTTTCCGAATGACCGGATGACTGACATTATTTTTGCCCGGAAATATCTGGAAGAATCCAAGCCGGATGGCAAGGAAAGTACAAAACACGACATCGGTGTGTTGGGAGTTTTTAACTACAGTTATGACAACCGTTACCTGTTGGATTTATCGTTACGGGGCAATGCATCTTCCCAGTTTGGTAGAGATAAACGGTGGGGAAAATTCTGGAGTGTCGGTGTTGGCTGGAACATTCATAAAGAAGCTTTTATGAACCAGGAATTGTTTGATAATTTCAAATTGCGCGGTTCATTGGGATATACCGGTAGTCAGAATAATGATGCCTATGCAGCGATGGGTTCCTATATTTATTTTATGGACCGGACCTATCAGGGAAATTTGGGTTCCTATTTGAAAGGAATGAAAAATTCAACCTTGAAATGGCAACAGAAAATGGACTATAACGCCGGTTTGGATGTGAATATCAAACGGAGAATGTCCGTGACCGTTGATTTCTATCGTTCTATTACGGAAAATATGTTGGCTCCTATCACATTGCCTCCATCTGTCGGTTTTACAACTATGCAGGAAAATGTGGGTTCAGTCATCAACCGGGGATTTGATATCCGGACTTCTTTCACCATTCTTCAGAACATCAGGGAGCGTTCTTATTTGACTGCCAATATCAATATCTCACGGAACAAAAACCGGTTGGATAAATTGTCTGATGCCATGCGGGCCTATAACGAAAGCCAGATGAATTTGGCTGCGTCGGGCAAAAGTAACGCACCGGTACAGATGTATTATGACGGGGCTTCCATGGATGCCATTTGGGGTATGAAATCTTGGGGAATCGATCCCCGGAACGGTCGGGAAATTTATCTCCGGAAGGATGGAACTCCGACTTATACCTATGATGCTTCTCAACAGGTGATACTTGGTGATGCGATGCCTAAATTCCAGGGGACTGCAGGGTTAAGTTTTGAATGGAAGGGTATTGGCGGTAATCTTTCTTTCCGTTTCCAATATGGTGCACAGATGTATAACAATACTTTGGTAGACAAGGTAGAGAATGCTGATTTGAACAAGAATGTGGACGTTCGCTTATATGATGGTGTATGGCGTCCGGGGGATGAGGGGAATATCAAACTTTACCGTGCACCGCGTTACAAAAATCCGGATACCGGTCAGTGGGTAGTAGCAGAACGGACAAAGGCAACTTCCCGGTTTGTTCAGGACAGAAATGAGTTGTCTTTAACGAATATGAGTTTCTATTATGATTTTTATCGTTGCGGTTTTTTGAAAAAATGCGGAATTGAGCGAATGAAGGCCTCTTTCTATATGAATGATGTGTTTACGCTGAGTTCGATAGAAATTGAGCGGGGAACTTCCTATCCGTTTGCGCGGAATTTCAATTTTTCATTGTCAGTTACCTTTTAAAACAGGAGAATATGAAGAAAATAATACTCATGATATTGACGGGTATATGCCTGGTTGGATGTGCAGCCTAAAACGGAACTTGGGTCGGATGTGATGTTTGAAACCGAACAGGGGGTCAAAGATGCCTTGTATGGCTGTTATATGCTGCTGTCGGATTCAAAGCTATATGGGGCAGAAATGACTTGTACTTTTATGGATGTGCTTGGTCAGCAATATTCGTTACCGCATGCAACGCAAAATTACTATTACAATGCAGCTTCCTACGTGTATACCGATGCCAGTTGCGAGGGAATCATTTATGGAATCTGGTCCGGTTTGTATAATGCCATTGCGAATGTTAATGCGCTGCTTGGAGGTTTGGAAAACGGAAAAGAGCGTTTTGACCCTATGTTTTATTCTTTGGTGAAGGCAGAAGGATATGCTTTGCGTGCCTTTATTTATACTGATTTGGTACGGATTTTTACCTGGGGTGATTTGCCTCACCGGTCAGAAAAGTTACAGGAGTTTTCTATTCCGTATGCCAAGGTATATGACAAGGACATCATCCCGCAATCGAAACTGGAAGATGTATTGAAATATATCCATGAGGATTTGGAGACAGCATTGGCTTTATTCGACCAATATGACCCGATGAGTGTGACGGGAAACCGGCCGGAGGGTTATGTGGAATATGAAAACGATGATCCGTTTTATGGAAAATCTGCCCGGCAATTCCGGATGAATATCAAGGCGGCGCTGGCAGTACGGATGCGTTTGAATTTATGGGAAGGAAACTATACTGCTGCGTATGCGGATGCCAAGATATTAATAGAAAAATACCAGCTTTCTTTTACGGCCGGTTTGGACCGGGATAAAAACATGCGGGATTTGACTTTTTCTTCCGAGATGCTTTTTGGTCTGGAGACTTTTAACCGGTATGAGCAGATTGTGGAGAAGTATTTTCAAGTGATAACAGGAGTTACGTCAAGTGAGAATAACAATGCTCTTTGTCTGACCTCTGCTCTTTATCAGGATATTTTTGAAACCAGCAGTTGTGGGGCTACGGATGTCCGGCCTAATTATCAGTGGACATTAGAGACTCAAACCGGAGATTATAAGTTTATCAAGTTTGACGAGTATGACGATATGAAATATAAAAATCTGGTGCCACTGATCAGACCATCGGAGATTTACTATGCCGCAGCAGAGTGTGCTTTGTTGGAGGGGGATAAAAACAGTGCAATCGGATATGTCAATACAGTGCGTAACGGACGCGGTATTCCGAAAGACAAAGATTTGTCTTTCAATTTGTCGGCAGAGGAAGCTGAAGAAGAATTGTTCAAAGAGCGGCGTAAGGAATTTATCGGAGATGGACAGATGTTCTATTACTATAAGCGCAAAGGTTATAGCAATATCCCCAATGCATTGGGAACGATAACCATTGACGACAAAGTATATGTATTGCCGTTACCACAGGATGAGGTTGATTTTGGCGGACGTGTTGAATTAAAATAAAGAGGAATTATGAAAAAGATCTGTTTGATTTTATTTGCAGCAGCGTTGTTTTTGACGGGATGTGATAAATCGGAAATCTCCTCCTATGACAGGATAATTTTAATTATTCGTTTTTGGAAAATCCGGAGGCTGAAAGCCATACCTTGAAGTTGACTTGTGATATCTCCGGTCTGATGACTGATTACGACCGCGAAATTAAGGTACGCGTATCGCCGGTGGATTCGTTGACTACGGCAGAGCCGTTCCAATACCGTATTGTAGGAGGAATGGTGAAGGCGAATGAATATGCCGGATCGGTGGAGGTGGAACTTTTCCGCAACGGGTTACTGGACGATTCCATTTATCAGGTGGCTTTGGAGATTGTGCCTAATGAAGATTTTCCGGAAATCCGCCTGAATCAGAAAACAATGATTATTTCTTTCACCAATAAAGTGATTAAACCTGCCAATTGGAAGCGTTTACGATTCTATTTAGGGAAAACTGACCAGGAATGGTTTTCTACTCAGTGGTGGAAATTTGTCTGCTGGGCAACGGGCAGAACTTCTTTTCCTTTTTTTGATACCGATCCGGATAAAGAGACATGGTGGATGACGGCGGAAGAAGTTAGTGCATACAAGATTATCGTACAACAGGCTCTTTTCAAGCACAATACCAATCCGGCTCCGGATGATCCTTTTGAGGTGCCCTTACGGCATGATGACGGCAAGTATGCCGGTGAAATAATAGAATTTCCATAATTGAGTATGAACGTAAAATATATGAATATGAAAAAATGGTTATTGAAAGGATTGATGCCTGTTCTTTTCCTGTACGGTTGTTTTGAAGATGACAGCAATCTGGATATTCGGACATTGAATCCGATTACAATAGAAAATTTAGGAGAGTCTACCCGTTATTCTCTTTTTACAGGAGATACCTTGAAAATCGAACCTTTGGTGTATTGTCAGGGAATTCCGGATGCAGACTTGTCTTTTGAGTGGAAATTGTTCGGCACGGGGATTGTTTCAACGGTGCTCGACTCAACAATGTATTTGTGTGCTCCGGTTGCTGCTCCTCCTTCAGCAAGGGAATATACCCTCCGTTTTACGGTAACGGACAACACGACCGGAATTTCCCGGATTGAGACCTTTTCATTGTCTGTATTAAATCCGTATGGTGAAGGGTTGTTGGTTGCCGATACGAAAGACGATGGAATACATACGGATTTGACTTTGTTGATGAGCAAAGAATTCAGTGATGACATTGCAAAGGACAATAATAAGATAAACATACGCAGGGATATCTGGTCCATGAATAATGGCGCTCCGATATCCGGCAGGGTGTTGGCTGCAAACGTGACTACTGTTTATGATAATCCGTCTTTGACCTTACTGACTGAAGAAAAAATACTTCGGGCTGATCCAACTGATTTTACCAATATTCCTGGAGAGTGTGATGAATTATTGTGGAGTGTGGTGCCTGAACATATCGGACACGGATATTCGAGTGGAAGTCTGTGTGTCTATAATGGAATGAAAAGCGAAGTGATGGCAGCTAACGGATACATTACTGTAAGGCAAACGCAAAATAAAGGCCGTAGGTATGCATATACACTGTTTCCCCCTGTTATTTATGAGCCAACTGTTATTTCTGACTATAATGTATCTTTGATGTGGTCGGATTTGGGAGATGATAGAAGTGCGGTTTATCTGTATGATGCTTTGAATCATAAAATGCTGTTTTATAACGGTTCACAACTTGTTCATCCCGAAAAAGAAGTCAATTCAAGGGCTCCGTTTGACCTCTGGGATTTGAGTGCATACGAACCGTTTTTTATCGGTCGGATTGCCAATAATGAAGTTGCTGTATTGGCAAAAGAAAAGTCAACGGGAGCATACAAGGCTTTGGCGATGTCATTTGCTGATAGGACGAAAGATATTGTTGCAAAAACAATCTATGATTTCAGCAATGGGACAAATTTGACTGATGCCCACAGTTTTGCTTTGAATAAGGA
>URJC01000080.1 GCA_900548135.1 uncultured Odoribacter sp.
AATACGTTGAAAAAGTAAAGATTTTCAATCATTATACTAATTACAAAGGGCGGTTGTTTGTCAAAACATTGTGTGATTTGTTTAATGATGTGGCAGAAGTGCAGACAGAGCAATATGGGGTAGATGTGGCTACGTTGAATGCACAGGGAATGACGTGGATGTTGCACCGTTTGCATATTCAATTGTCTAAGATGCCACATCAGAATGAGGAAGTGTATATCGAAACCTGGCCATCAGGTGTAGACCGTTTATTTGCTTTACGTGATTACCGGATGATCCGGGAAGATGGAGAAGAACTGGTAAGAGCTACTTCGGAGTGGATGTATATCGATCTGACACGTCGTCGTCCTCTGAGGTTATCTGAGAAGGTGATTGAGATGAGTACAGAACATCGTATTCCAAGAATCGTGTTATCACCTATACTGAATGAAAAGGAGTTTGCCTTGAATGGGGTACAAGGGGGACGGCATTTTGATGCGACCTTTGACAATATAGATTTTAACGGACACGTGACTCAGGCTTCATATATGAGATGGATTACCAATTCATTGCCTTTTGAATTTCTAAAAGAACATGTGCTTGTAGATGTGGAAGTTATTTATGCTCATGAAATTATGCCCGATAGCCAGATTTATTCTGTTTATAGCATGTCAGAGAATGGAGAAGAAGTGACTGTCTTGCATCAGGTGAAAAATGAAGCCGGTGATTTGAATCATTGTATTGCTAAAACAGTTTGGGAGAGGAAATAGTTTGTGTTGAGACAAATGGAGTTTGTCTCAACAGGGTGGTAGTGTTCCATAAGAAAAATCAAATTTCTTTTTCTATCAGGTAGACATTCCGGTCTGTTGAAGTCCGGGATACCAATTCTGCGACAAAACCAGCTAAAAACAACTGGGTTCCCAGGATCATACATACCAATGAAATATAAAAATAAGGATTGTCTGTCACCAGACGTGCCGGGGTACCGTTGGACAGGCAAATTAATTTGTCTATACCAATCCACATCGCTGCACAAAATCCGAGAATGAAAAGAAAAGTGCCCAGGGTTCCAAACAAATGCATCGGTTTTTTAGCGAAACGGGTGATGAAAGTGATAGAAAGTAAATCCAGCATACCGTTGATAAAGCGGTTCCAACCACCAAATTTAGTCACTCCATACTTTCGGGCACGGTGTTGCACTACTTTTTCTCCGATACGTGTAAAACCGGCTTGCTTGGCTAGAATCGGAATATAACGGTGCATTTCACCATACACTTCAATGTTTTTGGTCACTTTATTTTTATAGGCTTTTAAACCACAGTTGAAGTCATGGAGATGGATACCGGAAAATTTCCGGGCTGTTGCATTGAATAATTTAGTAGGAAGGGTTTTGGATAAAGGATCATACCTTTTCTTCTTCCATCCGGAAACCAGGTCATAGTCGTCAGACATAATCATTCGGTATAGTTCCGGAATTTCGTCGGGACTGTCTTGCATGTCGGCATCCATAGTGATGACTACATCCCCTTTTGCACTTTGAAAACCACAATGCAAGGCTGCTGATTTACCATAATTACGGCGGAATTTAATTCCCCGGATGTGTTCATTCTGCCGGGATTTTTCTTCGATAATTTGCCAGGACTGATCCTTACTACCATCGTCAACCATAATGATTTCATAGGAAAAATGATGGTCCTGCATAACCCGCTCTATCCAGGCAATCAGCTCTGGCAGAGATTCGTCTTCGTTGTAGAGGGGGATGATTACTGAAATATCCATATAATTATGAAGTAACTTATTAGTTTATTAGTTAAATCAGTTTTTGCTCTTGCGTAAAATACCGGCTAAAAGCAAGGAGAATATGAAACCCATAAATATTTTATTAAATATTTCTGAGAAAGCGATGGAACCTGCTGTCATCAGGCTTTGTAGCATTGCTTTCATGTTTTCTAGTAAAGGAGTACCCTTGTATACTTCTTCCAGTACACTATTAATGGTACTGATGTAATTTTCTTGTAACTCAGGAGTATGCCGGTAAAGCCAGTAAATATATATACCATAAAGGAAGGAGGCTACAGTAATCAGGTATACGCAGGCTCCCAGGGCATTTCCATATGAAATGGAACCGTTCAGGCCTTCTTCCCGGTATTTTCTGACACCGATGAAAGTACCTGCAATGGAAAGAAGCATCATTACATTATTTAACTGAGGATTCAGGCTGATGCTTTTCCCGGACTTGTAAAAAGTAAACGAAGCCAAAATAAAACTCAGTCCTACAAATAGACCAAAAATCGTATTTTGTGATATGAATGTGTTTTTTTGATTTGTTTCCATGCTTTTTATTTTGTACCTATAACAGGTCAGCTTTCTTTCTTAGGTATATTTTCTCTCCTTCGGTCAAAGGACTATCTGCTGACAGGTAATTGTAGCGGATCAGATTTTTAATCCGGACGCCATATTTTTGGGATATGTCATATAGATTATCCCCGGCTTTTACACGATGAAATTCATATCCCCGGGCAGCTTTTGTTTTTTTCCGTTTTAGATATACTAACTGGCCTGGTTTCAGGTTTGTATCTGTTTTGTCGTTGTATTGTAATAATTTTTTTAATTTAATCCCATAGTAACTTGCGATTTTGTTAAAAGTGTCCCCGGGAATTATTTCGATGCAAATAATGCCATTCCTCATTTCTTCCCGGTTACGGTAACTTACATTTTCCGGACGTGTTTGTGAAGATACGCTTTCGGCAAATTGTTCTGCTGTGATAGTAGCCGGACTGTTGGAAGGATGTTGGATATTGCGGTCATATTTATATAGTTCTTCTTCTTCAATGATCCGGATCAGCATTTCTGCATATTGGGGATTTGTGGCATAACCAGCAGCCTTCAATCCTTTGGCCCAGGCTTTATAATCGGTTGTTTTCAGGCTGAAAAGTCCGGCATATCGGGGACGGTTGACCAGAAATTCGCTGTGGTCGATCCACGATTGTTCCGGATTTTTATATTTACGGAAACATTCATCTTCAGTGTCATCGTCCATATTATAAGTATCTCCTTCCCAGTCATGACATTTGATTCCGAAATGATTGTTTGCATTGATGGCTAATTCCGATTTCCCGCATCCGGATTCCAGAATACCCTGAGCAAGGGTTATACTGGCGGGAATACCGGTACGTTCCATTTCCCGGATTGCGATGTTTTTATATTTACGGATGAAATCTTTTCTGGAATCTGCCAGAACACTCAGTGTTCCCAATAGCAGACATAACGTGATGATACTCCTTAAACTCCCTTTCATGATCAATAAAGCATTTATCGTTTGAATACGGTCAACGATAATTTTATAAGTTTCAATTATTCTCTATCTTAGGGGTGTAAAAGTAATAAAAAATAGTGATGGATAAAAGAGAACTAAGAATAGATTACTTCATTTGCCGGGATTCTTATCCCGAAGAATATGCCGAACTCTGTAAAAAAGCTCTGGAAGCTTCTGAAAAAGCCTATTGTGTTTATTCTGATTTTGCAGTCGGAGCTGCCGTATTATTGGCGGACGGTACAATTGTGACTGGGAATAACCAGGAAAATGCGGCATTCCCGAGCGGATTGTGTGCAGAGCGTACTGCTTTGTTTTATGCCGGGGCAAATTATCCGCAGGTGCCGGTAAAGGCATTGGCAGTTGTTGCTGGATATAAAGGACAAATCCGGGAAAGGTATGTAACTCCGTGCGGAGCATGCCGGCAAGTGATGTCCGAAGTGATTAAGCGATATGGTAAAGATTTTGAGGTTATTTTGATCGGACAAAAGGACAACCTTGTTATCAAAGCTTCGGCGCTTTTACCATTGGCGTTTGATTTTTAACCGGAAATCAGAGACCGTTATTCGTCGAAGCTGAATTTTACGCGGTTAACGATAGAGCGTCCTAAGGTAAGCTCATCTGTATAATCCAGATCATTACCAATGGATATGCCTTTTGCTATCGTGCTGATTATGAGGTTTTCTTTGTCTTTCAGCTTTTTGAAAATGTAATATCCCGTGGTGTCCCCCTCTATGGTAGCACTGAGTGCAAAAATGATTTCGCGGATCTGTCCTTGTTCGATGTGTTCAAGCAGGGAAGTGATGTTCAGGTCAGCTGGACCTATTCCGTCCATGGGAGAGATGATTCCTCCCAGTACATGGTAAAGGCCGTTATATTGTGAAGTCGCTTCAATGGAAAGGATGTCCTTGATATTTTCTACGACACAGATAATTGAGTTGTCCCTTTTGGGATCCGAACAGATTTCACATAATTCACCGTCTGAAATGTTGTGGCATTGCTTACATTCCCGTATTGTTTTTTTCAGGTCTCCGATGCTTTGGATAAAAGTATTTACTTCAGCTGCATCTTTTTTGAGCAAATGGAGCACAAATTTTAATGCAGTTTTACGGCCTACTCCCGGTAAGGAAGCAAATTGGTCTACAGCTTTTTCTAATAATCTGGAAGAATTCAAAAACGTTCTATTTTTAAATTTCTAATTTATATTTTAATTCCGGGGATAGCATCCGATGAATCCGGATCAGGGTTTATTGTCCTGTGTTTTCTTTGAAATGGATGTCCTTTACCATCATTTGTATGTCGTTTTTACCCATAAACTCATTTTCCTGAAGAATATAACAAAGGTCGAAGAAACTCCCTGAATTGACTTTCTCGTACAAATGCCCCATGCCGAATCCGATACCGCTCCGGTCATTGCATGCCCGGGTGTCGTCTACCACCACTAATTTCAGATGTTCGTTGTTCCGGCCAACTCTTTTGGTACCCAGAAAATTAGTAACATTTTCAGTCATGAAAACCGGGATCGTATTATTGGGACCAAAAGGTGCAAATTTTTGCAGCATATGATACAATTCCGGGGTAATATCTGTCAATTTGATTTGTGCGTCGATATTGATTTGTGGCGTTAACATTTCCTCATTGATTGTTTCCCGGACAATTTTTTCGAATTTCTGTTTGAAGGGTTCCAGGTTTTCCAATTTCAGTGTTAAGCCGGCAGCATATTTGTGGCCTCCATAATTTTCCAAATACTCGCTGCATTGGGAAATGGCATAATATAAGTCGAAACCCTCGACGGAACGGGCTGAACCCGTTGCCAGTCCGTTGGATTCGGTTAAAATGATTGTCGGGCGGTAAAACGATTCCGTCAGCCGGGAAGCTACGATGCCGATTACTCCTTTATGCCATTTCGGATTGAATAATACCGTCGTTTTTTTTGACGGTTCAATTTCAGATTGGTTGATGTGGCGGATGGCTTCTTCGGTAATATCGTGATCTAATTTTTTTCGTTGATCATTGAAAATATTAATGTCATATGCAATACCGGCAGCAGAAAATTTTTCGTCGGCAGTCAGCAATTCTACGGATTTCCGGCCGGATTCCACCCTTCCTGCTGCATTGATCCTGGGACCGATGCGGAAAACAATGTCGTTGATCGTAATTTCTTTGTCAATCCCGGAAACTTTAATAATCGTTTTTAATCCCAGACTGGGATTGGTGTTTAACTGTTGCAATCCATAATAAGCTAATATCCGGTTTTCACCTGTGATAGGTACAATATCACTGGCTATGCTAACACATAAAAGGTCCAGCAATTTGTATAATTCAGACATCGGAAGGTTGTGTTTCAAACTATGTGCCTGCACCAGTTTGAAACTAACTCCACATCCGCTTAACCATTGGTAAGGGTAACTGCAATCTTTGCGTTGCGGATCCAGTACTGCTACTGCATCCGGAAGTGAATCTCCGGGAGTGTGATGATCACAAATGATGATGTCTACTTTTTTAGAATTGGCATATTTGACTTTTTCGACAGCTTTGATACCACAATCAGTAATCAGCATCAATGAAAATCCGTTTTCTGCTGCATAATCGATACCTTTGATGGAGACTCCATAGCCTTCGGTATACCGGTCCGGGATATAATATTCTAAATTCTCTTTATTACAATGATTTTTGAGGTATTTATACAATAGAGCAACAGCAGTTGTGCCATCTACATCATAGTCCCCGTAAATCAATATCTTTTCGTCGGCAGCAATTGCACGATCAAGACGCTCCACCGCCTTTTCCATATCTTTCATCAGGAAAGGATCATGGAGCATGTTCAAAGAAGGGTTGAAAAAGCCTTGGGCTTGTTCAACACTGTTTATTCCGCGCTGTAGCAAAAGGTTTGCTATGATCGGATGACAATTTGTTTTTTTTGCAAGTTCTTGTATTTTAGTTTCCTCCGGAGGAGTATTTATGACCCATCTTTTTTTCATTATACATTTTTCCAATTCTGCTACAAAGTAGCGGAAATTCCTTGTTATTTCAAAGCGTAATTTGGAATAATTTCATATAGTAAAATAGAAAATGACTTATTTGAAAATGTAAAAATGTAGAGATGTGCTGGTTAGAAAAAAAATTGAGAAAATTAATTTGAAATAAATTTCAGTTCTCAATTGAGTTCATAGAATGAAATTTTAGGATATTTTAAGTAAAACTGATTTTAAAATTTGAATAGTGAAGGAGTAAAAGGGGGACTGACAATGACAGTAATTGGGGTAGAGTTACTTCGTCCATTATTTAAAACTGTCGTTTTTTGTTTTTACATCGGGAAAATAGTAACTTTGCGCACTTATTAAGGACTGATGGTTCTAATAGTTTGATAACAAAATAATTAAAGTATATAGAAATGAGCTTTACTGAATTGAGTGAACAAGAAATTATCCGGAGAAATTCACTGAGTGAATTAGAAAAACTTGGGATAGAGGCCTATCCTGCACCTGAGTTTAAGGTGGATGCGCATGCATTGGACATCAAAGAGCAGTTTGACGAATCGGCAGAGCCCCGTCAGGTAGTAATTGCTGGTAGAATGATGAGTCGCCGGATTATGGGTAAAGCTTCATTTTTTGAATTGCAGGATGCTACCGGACGTATACAGGTGTATGTTAGCCGTGATGATATTTCTAACGATGAGGCTTCTACTGCTTACAATACTGTTTTTAAAAAATTGATGGATATAGGAGATATTGTTGGGATAAAAGGTTTTGTTTTCCGCACGCAAACCGGTGAAATTTCAGTGCATGCCAAAGAATTGACCCTGTTGTCAAAATCTTTGCGCCCGCTTCCCGTAGTAAAGGAAAAAGAAGGAAAGGTTTTTGATGCCTTTACAGATCCGGAACAGCGTTACCGGCAGCGTTATTTGGATTTGATTGTTAATCCGCAAGTGAAAGATGTTTTTATCAAGCGGACCAAAATGATCAATGCGATCCGTAATTTTTTTAATTCTAAGGGGTATTTGGAAGTAGAAACTCCGGTTTTGCAGGCTATTCCCGGGGGAGCCTCTGCCCGTCCTTTTATCACTCATCATAATGCTTTGGATATTCCATTGTATTTGCGTATCGCTAATGAACTTTACCTGAAGCGTTTGATTGTGGGTGGGTTTGAAGGGGTTTATGAATTTTCCCGGAATTTCCGGAATGAAGGTATGGACCGTACTCATAACCCGGAATTTACTTGCATGGAGATTTATGTGGCTTACAAAGATTATTTGTGGATGATGAATTTCACGGAAGAAATGATCGAAACGGCCGCTCTGGCTATAAATAATAGCACGAAAGCAGTAATCGGTGAAAACGAAATAGATTTTAAACGTCCTTTCCGCCGGGTGCGTATGGCGGATGCCATTAAAGAATATACCGGTTATGATATTGAAAAAATGTCTGAAGAAGATTTATATGATGCTTGTGTGAAAATGGAAATTCCGGTGGACAAAACGATGGGGAAAGGGAAACTGATTGATGAAATCTTTGGGGAAAAATGTGAGGCCCATTATATCCAGCCGACTTTTATCTATGATTACCCGAAAGAAATGTCGCCATTGACTAAAAAACATCGCCAGAATCCGGAATTAACTGAGCGTTTTGAACTGTTTGTTAACGGAAAAGAGGTGGCTAATGCTTATTCTGAGTTGAATGATCCTATTGATCAGTTGGAGCGGTTCCAGGAGCAGTTGAAATTACAGGAAAGAGGTGATGACGAAGCTATGTATATCGATTATGATTTTGTGAGGGCTTTGGAGTATGGTATGCCTCCTACTTCAGGTATGGGCATCGGTATCGACCGTTTGTGTATGTTCTTGACGAACAGTCCTTCTATTCAGGATGTGCTCTTTTTTCCGCAAATGAAGCCGGAGAAAAAGCCGGTTGTAGACAGTGATGATAAGTATGAAGCTTTGGGGATTCCCAAAGAATGGATTGCTGTGGTGAAAAAAGCCGGCTATCAGACGGTGGAGGCATTGAAGGGGGTGGAAAATGTGAATAAATTGCATCAGGAATTGTGCGTACTGAATAAAAAAGAAAAATTGGGATTGATTGGTTTGACGCCTGAAGTGGTGAAGAGCTGGTTAAGTTAATATATTTTGGGGGGGAGGAATGGTTCCGGATTGTGTTAGGTCGGGAATCATAAACCCCAAATCATAAATCGATATGTAATGGAGATACCTGAAAATCCAAGGATTGCCATCGTTGGCGGAGGTAGTTGGGCTACGGCTATTGCAAAGATCCTGACAGAAACCAATGAGCGCATTAATTGGTTTATGCGAAATATCGAAACGATAAATGCTTTTAAGGAATTAAATCATAATCCGCGTTATTTGTGTGCTGTTGATTTTGATTTATCAAAAATTTCATTTACCGATAATCTGGATCAACTGATTGCTCATTCTGATGTGATTATTTTTGCTATTCCAAGTGCTTTTCTGAAAAATGTAGTCAGTAAGGCTACACGTTCGTTAAAGGACAAAATTGTTGTTTCGGCAATTAAGGGGTTGATACCGGATGATAATTTAATTATCGGGGAATTTTTTCATCAGCAATATGAAGTTCCATTGGAACAGATTGTGGTAATTTCCGGGCCATGCCATGCTGAGGAGATTGCTTTGGAGCGCTTGTCTTATCTCACATTTGCTAGTAATGATGTCCGGGTGGCTCGATTAGTGTCACAATTATTTAGCTGTCATTATGTAAAGACTTCTGTCTCTGATGATATTTATGGGACAGAGTATGCCGCTGTGATGAAGAATATTATCGCTATTGCTGCAGGTATTTGTCATGGTTTGAGGTATGGAGATAATTTTCAGGCTGTTTTGGTGGCTAATGCTATCCAGGAAATTGAACGTTTTGTG
>URJC01000081.1 GCA_900548135.1 uncultured Odoribacter sp.
TAGTCACTAACTTCTTTATACAAACCAGGAGAAATCTCCTGGTTACTCAATTTTGCAGCAGCATAAAAAGCCTCCTGCAATTCCTCCAGACGTTCGGAAATTTTGAAATCAAACAAATTCAAATCTCTGTACAACAGCAAGACATAACGTACCACTTCAATATCAATATATGCATCGGATAAAACCAGTTCTTGCAATATCGGTTCCACCACGTCTTTCTGTCCCCCAAAAAAATGTTTTTTTATCTTATCTGCCTCTTCCTGCGTACAATTAACCGGAAACATATTCCGGCCATTGTAGTTTGGATAATAATAGATACTCTGTAACATATCCGCCTTGATTCGGATTTCTTCCAGTTGCCGGAATTCAGGGGTACATTTCAATGCCATCAGTTCAGTCCTCCGTTTTGTCATTATGCTGTCAATAGCCTGCATGGTTTTGCCAAAATCAGGAAAACTATATTTTCCGGAACTTAGGTATGAGCCACCTTTCGGATAAAACCGGGTACTCAGATAACGGTTCACTTCCGCCCCTTTCCCTTCAAAAGTACTCAATTCAGGGACTTCTTTGATGTTCATTTTCATGTCATCACCCGGTGTCAGATAAAGCGGATTACGTGAAATACTATAATAACCGGGTTTTTCCACCGGAAATTCAATATCAAATGAACCATCAGGATTTACCGGAATCACAACATTTCCTTTATCGGAAATAAAAGCCGTCGCCCCGTCATATTTCAAAATCACTTCCTGCAGTTTCAAATCTTTCAAAGACCCGTACAAACGCACCGTTTGGGGTTGTGCCATCACTGACATTATTCCCAGTAACATTGTAATGACATTCAAAATATTTTTCATATATATTTATTAATTTATAAAAATACGACATCTTTAATATTTCCGAATTGCCCTTTATATTCCTGAATATGCTCAGGCTTACCGGCAATCGTTAAATCTAATACGACAAAATCGGAAGTGCCGTCCGATTTTTTAAAGACGATTCCCAGTTGTCTGTTTACATCGTATATATATTCAGGATATTCTCCGTTAGATACATCTTTGCGTGCAAATTTCATTGCAGATGCCACTCCACCGTTATGCGAGTAAATTACGGTTGCCGCACCTCCTGCCTGAATAAAATCCAAACGGTATACTTTATTACCGGATGCATAAAACAATACGCCGTTGTAGACAATACTGGAGGCAAAACAAGTGTTTTCATCGATTCCGGCAGGTGTTTCAATTTCATAGTAACCGGAAAGAGCTTTATCTCTTGAACTCCATAAACCCCATGTGCCAAATTCATATACATACGATTTATTTCCCGTTCCTTTGGCAAAAGCGTAACATTTCAATGCCCGCCCTGAAGTCGGATCGTATTTATATCCTGTACCGATATAAAGAACTTCCTGATTCTCCGGAATATGATTGGGGTCTATAACACCGTATTGAACATTATCCGCACGTATAGGAATCGGACTTAATTTTTGGGTATTCTCTTTTTCTTCGGGAAATACGTCCGGTGATGTGCTGCCGTTGTTGTTATTCCCGGCAGCATAGTAATATAAAAATCGCCGTCCGACCTTGTCATAGAATACCGGAGCAACATCACATTTACTGCCACAAGAAATATACATATCACCGCTTACCTCATCCGCAACCGGAATTTTGTATAATTTAAGACCATATCCTTGATAAAGGATACCATTACTCAAACAAATAGTGTAAAACTGTTCCCCTTCCAATAAGGAAACATTTTGATAATCAAAGACGCTCCGATACTTCGGGGCAACCATGTTTTCCAAAGTGTTCCACTGATGGAAATTATCCAGATAATTATAAACACCGGATTCTTCGGGGTCGTCCGTCACAAGCATAAACACATTGTACCCCCAGGAAGGATAGCCGACAGGTTCGATGCTCCCCAAATAACTTGCAGAAGCATAGTCATGACAAGCCAACAACTGCGGTTTCCCTTTTAATTTTTTCCCTGTGGCAGGGTAATATACGTCCGGTGATACCTGAATATGTTCTCCAAGCCGTTCCACGGCCCCTAAACGGGTTTCCCCGTCCTGTTCATGCAATACCATCCAGGCACCTTGATAAGGTTTGGTAATCTGTACCCGGGTTTGATAGGGATGCAGAATTTCATTTTCCTCGTCATAAATATTTAAACGCAGGTAATAATTATAATCCACTTTTTCGGCATCCGGATCTATCTTGATAGCCACAGTATCCGCATAACTGAGAGTATCTCCCCGGGGAATTGTTGCATAACTCGATTTTGAACATAGCCACATAAAGTGCAAATGTTCATACTTTTCCCGCAGACTTTGTGAAATCACCGGACGAATCACCAACGTTGTATCCGTTAATCGCAAACCATAAGATTCTGGTAACTCTACGCTGATTTCATTTATTTCTGAATAATCGTAATTACCTTTATCGTCATAACAGGCTGCCGCTAAAAACAGCATCCCGATTATATAAATCAGATTTTTCATAACCATGTTGATTTTATCAATTTACATCAAAAGATATCCATACCTGTTCCGGTAATTTCGTTTCATCATACAACGGCGGATTTTCAGGATTTGCCTTGTACTCTTCCAACGCCTTCACCAATGTCCCCTTTTGTTCTGGACTTACCCAAAACCACATATTCCAATCTGCAGATGTAAAACCCAATACCAATGTAATGAAACGTACTTTTGCGGCACTCCAACTACCCAAGTCATATATTTGAACAAAATCCCACCACATTTTAGACACATCTATGATCGTCTGATCGAATATATCCGAACACTTTAGCGTGTAATACTGCTGTTCATCCACCCCAGCCAAAAAATCAGAGTTCGTATAATCAAATGTCAATTGGCCCTCGAACACCGTATCTTGCAAAGCAGGTCTATTTACCAACAATTTCAATTCACATTCATATTCTCCTGCAGGCAACACATATTCTCCCATTCTCTCCACCTCTATACCACATCCTTCGGGAATCACCTTAAAGGTAATCCTTCGGTCTTTATCCGAAATATTTCCCTGAGCTCTGACTACCACCTGCAAAGTATCCTGGGCAGCCATCGTCATTCCAAAATTCCCTTCCCACACCATATCTTCCGGATCGACAGATACTTGTCCCCAATCGTCCTTTACGATGAAATTGATGCGATCCATCAAATCGTATTCCTTCATCTTATATTCTGAACATCCCACCCCTAGCAGAATACTCAAAATCAAACTCATATATACTCTTTTCATAATCCTTGCATTTTTAATTTTCATCCTGTAGAACATCCCCAAATAACACCTCGTCATCCGGGATACTAAACCTATAATTATTCTCGCTCATCGGACTAACCGGGCAATGAAGGAATGTATTCTTAAACAATCGTTTGTAATAATAAAACAACTGCCCCTCAGCGTAAAACTCTTTCCGATATTCCCTCGTGATAATCTCTTCTTTTCCATCTGCTGTATAGCTGACAGCATCCACTCCTCTGGCCGAACGTACCATGCTTAAATAATTTGCCGATACATCCAAATCCTCCTCACACTCAGCAAGAATATAGTACATCTCCGACAACCGGATTAATGGAATCGTATTTTGTATGGAAACCCATGCTCCACTCTGGTCATACTTCAAAGAATATTTTCCGTAAGCATCAGAAGCAAAAGCTGTTCCCTCTCGATAACGAATGTCATTCGCCCCATCTTCAGCCACAGAGAAATGATCACTCAAGAAGGCTGGATCAGAAACATAAAACCCTCCTCTTGTGCCGAAATCACTCTTTATCTGTTCGTCTAATTTATCGACATAAATAGAAAACAGGATTTCCGTCGAATAAATCCGGTCGATAGAATTGTCCGAAACCAGTTGAAAATACCCGCTGTTTACTACTTCCCCGGCATATCTTGCAGCTTCTGTTTTGTTCTCTGCATATAGATATACCCTGGCTAACAATCCTTTTACAGCATATAAATTCATCCGTTTATGCCGATAGGTAAAAAATACATCCCCCATTTCCATTTCATCATTCATTGTCAACGGAAATTTAAAGTTCAGCGGATCTTTTCCCGTCAATATTTGTTCGGCTATTTTCAGATCCCGGATAATACTGTCCACGACGGCCGTTGCCGGCAAAAGAGCCTTGGTTTCACGGTCAAAAGATGTCCGGTATACGATAGAATAAGCATTTTTATTCTCCTTGTAGACAGGGCCGAACATTCTCAACAAATCGAAATGCAGAAATGCACGCAATGCCAATGCTTCCCCTTTCACGAGTTCATAATATCCGTCCGTTAAGAATACATGCTTATTGCGGTCTGTCCAATACAACAAATTGTTTATATTCGCTATTACATTATACATATTTTTCCAGACAGAATTAGTCATTCCCTCAGTCGTTACCGATGGAAATTGGTAATACCCTTTTTCCTGATAGGGATAATTACCGGAAGTGCTTTTCTGTTGATAACATTGCCCCAAAATATCTATAAAACCGTAGGATAAATTCCGTCCATACAATGTTCCCGAAGCCATCTGAAGGTATACCCCTGCCAACGCTTCTTTAAAACCGGTTTCCCGGCTGAACATATCCTCTTCTTCCATAATACTCTTCGGCTCCACGGTCAGCCAACCCGAACAAGACGCCACACCCAACATGACGCCCAACATCCATATCATGATTCTATTTTTCATATCTTAATCTTTAATACTGAAGTACATTAGAACACCACATTCAATGACAGAGATACTGATCGTGAAAACGGATAATCAATACCTCTCTCCATTTTTACTGTTGAAAGCCTTAAAACATCTTCCACGTACATACCAACCGTCAACGCTCCGATCCCTGCCTTTGCCAATCCTCTTTGGCGTTGGGCATCCATACGATAAGACAAATTAATCGTTTTTAATGTAAACTCGTTTTCATCCATGATAAAGCGGGAACTTGCTTTTGTATTTTCCCGTTGCGCATCGCCATCCAATTTTTTAAAAAAGGCTTTGTCGCCCACTTCTTTCCAACGATCGGTCAGCACCCGACGATCCACATTCATTCGTAAATTGGCATTCTCCACTTTATCGAGAAGTGTGTAATTGTACATCTGTCCACCCCATTTATAGGTACCGGCAAGGGTAAAACCGAATCCTTTATATTGGAAATTCACCGAGTAGGTTCCCGCAAACTTCGGTTCTGTATCTCCCATCGGAACCTGGTCGGCGGCATTCCACACACTTGTCAATGCCCCGTTTCGTTTTAAGAATACTTCCTCTCCCGAAATCGGATCTATGCCCATAGAAGGCACCGCCCAGATAATTGTTTGCGAATAACCGCTTTCGTATCGGGGTAAAGGACGGGTATCCGTCTTTGCAATTTGTTGCTCGTTCTGATATTTCAGCGCATTGGAAATCTTTTCGATGGTAGACTTATTCCTGGCTCCGGTCACCACAATGTTCATATATGCCTGTTTGGAGGGGTTGCTATAAGGCATTACACGCAATGTTGCTTCCACGCCTTTATTGGAAATCGTACCTAAATTATCTTTCACATTGCTGAAACCGACAGAAGGTGCCAATGCATAATCCAACAAGGTATTTTCCGTGTGTTTATGATAATATTCCACTTTTGCGCTGATCAGATTTTTCAATATGGAGAAATCCAACGATACATTATAATCTTTTGTTTTCTGCCATTTCAAATCAGGATTACCCATGCTGTATAATTTGGCTCCCACTACATCAAAACTCTTGTATGCTTTCATCATACCCTCGTAGGTATATGCCTGCAATGCCTGATAAGGTGAAAAATCCTGCGAACCCGTTACTCCGTAAGAACCTCTCAATATCAATTCATCAAAAATGCCCAAGCACTTAACGAATTCTTCCTTTTCCGCATTCCAACGCAAGCCGGCAGACCAGAAAGGAGCCATGCGATTGTTTTTCCCAAATTGCGATGACGCGTCTAAACGCATACTGTAATCTACCGCATAACGTTGTTTATAGGAATAGTTCAGTGTCATGACGAATCCTAATGCCCTGGAAATTCCTTCATTTCCTGTAATGTTACTGAAACTTGTCCCCAAAAAAACCTCATCTAACCGATCATTCGGAAATCCTTTCATACTTAAAATTTCCATATTGGATGAATTTTCGGTTATGCTGTATTGTGCAAATGCTGAAAGCAAATGCTCGCCACCGAAAGCTTTGTTATAAGAACCCGTCAGACTCACCCGGTAATCCAGACCCTCTGATTTCGTTTTGTCGAAACTTCCTTTGTAAGAAGGATCAGTGATACCCTCGAAATCCGTATGTTGTGCGGATTTAAAAACCTCCACTTTTCCGTCGCTGCGGCTTAAGGTAAAATCAAGACGCAAACGCAACGCCTCTATCGGAGTATATTCCAGACGTAATGCTTCCCGCACTATAAAATTCTGTGTTTCATCCTTATAACCGAACATGGTGTTCCATAATGGATTAGTCGTCGGCGTTCCATACCATCCCAATAACAAATCATTCTGATCTAATATTTTCACGATATTTCCATTATCGTCATACGGACGATAATATGGGTTCAAGTACGTATACTCCTTAAAACTTCCATAAGAAGAACTTCGTTTACCTTCGGAATAATCAATAGACAACTGATTAGAAATCAAAAACTTTTTAAAACGGTATAACAAATCTACTTTTCCCGTCTTTGTATTCAAATCCGTTTCTTTCATAATACCCGGGGCAAAATTGGCACCTAAATATACTTTATAACGCAATGCCCTGTCCCCTCCTTCAAACTGTATCCCATGCCGATGGCTGAATCCTGTCCGCAAAGGCTTTGACAACCAATAGGTATTTACGCCTCTCAAAATTTCTTCTTTCAAATGTGCATGGTATTTCATCCGGTCGATGTCATTTTGCAGCGAGAAATATCCTGCCAATTCTTCTACTTGTAATTTTTCCTTCGCATCGGTCAGGTCGTATACGCTTAAATCCGGCATTTCCAATTTGTAATTTCCGTTATATGTAAAACGCAGCTTTCCCGCTTCCGGTGATTTTGTTTCTACAACAACCACTCCGTTGGCGGCCTCCGAACCGTAAATCACAGTTGCCGCCGCATCTTTCAATAACGTGATGCTCTCCACTTGTCCCGGGTCCAAATCCATAATTGTCGTAGCAGAAACTCCAATCACTCCATCCAATACAAATAACGGCTGATTCGGTCTTGAATTGACATCTCCGCGCATCGTCACTACATCTGTGGCCTCATAATTCCCCATACTTGCTTGGCCCCGCATCTGGAAATCCGGAATCACATTCGGATTGGAACCAGCCAGGTTACTCACATTCATTTTAAAACCTGGATCTGCCATCTCCAATGCTTTCAATACATTTCCGGATGTCATACGCCGGATATCCTCTGAATTCAGTGTTGTAGCCGACCCCGTAAACCCTTCTTCTTTTCGTTCGAAAATGCCCGTTACCACAACTTCTTCCATTTCATTAACGTCCTCGTGCATGATGATGTTTAATTCCTTTTGGCCTGTATATTTCGCTTCTTGCGAAAGCATACCGACGAAAGAAAATACCAGTGTCGGATCAGTTCCGGCAGGTAAAGTCAATTTGTAATGACCGTCGTCATTCGAAACGACACCGATATTGGTTCCTTTGATACGTACCGTCACGCCGGGTAGGGGACTACCTTTGCTATCCGTCACTTTCCCTGTGATCTCCGTTTTTTCCTGTGGAGCAGCAGCATCTGCTTTCTTGACCACAACATGATTACTGTTCAATACATAAGTCAGACCCAGGGGATTCAATAATTCAGCCAGCACTTTGCGGATGTCTTCCTGCCGGGCTTCGACATCCACTTTCCCTTTTGAGTCGACGAGCAGGGTATTGTACAAAAATTTCAGTCCGGTCTGGGCCTCTATCCGGTTGAAAACTTCTTCCAGGGAGGTTTGTTTCAGATGTAGGTCCAGTATATACTGTTGGGAATACACTTTCCCCTCGACACCGCACACGAGTGTCAGCATAAAGAATAGCACACATTTCATCATTCTGCTTACTTGTTGCAAGCCACCGGAATCTTTCCAATCCGGCAACAACCGATTGTTTTTTTTCATAAATTTGTTGTGTTAAAACGATTTGTTAATTGTTGATACAAGTTTGCAACCGGTTCTTGTGCAAGAAGAATCGGTTGCTTTTTTATTTCCTCCTGACAATAACCTCCTTTCCTTTTATGTCGAATATAAGTTCGTCCATCAGCTCGAAGGTGTGCAAGACCTCCCGGATGGAAGCATGACGATTGATTTTCCCCGTGTAAAGAATAGATTTCAATGCTTCGTTCTGATAATGGGTGTCAAACAGATACCAGCGTCCCAGTGTTTTCATGACCTCTTCCAGGGGTTGCCGGTAAAAGGCAAACACGCCGTCTTTCCACGCGGTATAATAACTTACGTCCACGGTCTGCTGCGACAGCGTTTTCCGGGTAACGTCGTAATGCCCTTGTTCTCCCGGTTTCAGGACGATCCATTGTTCCGTAGTGCCGATCCCCATCGATACGGTTCCGCTGATCAAGGTGGTTGTTTCGTTCGTGTCGTCGGAATACGCCTTGACATTGAAGGAAGTTCCTGTCACTTTTACCGCCGAGTGTTCCAGGCAAACCAGAAAGGGAGAACGGGGATCACGCTTCACGTCGAAATAAGCTTCACCACTGAGATATACGATTCTTTCACTCCCCGGAACGAATCGGTCAGGGAAGCGCAGACGGCTCCCGGCATTCAGGAATACGGTCGTACTGTCGGGCAACAGAAAACTGAACTCTCCACCCCGGGGTACTTCCAGACTGTGGTAAACAGGTTGGTCTCCGTTTGCATCCCCGCAAGCGGCTTGAATGACCACCCGTCCCTCATCGTTATGCAACTTCATTTGCTGTATTTCCGTTTGCCGTAGTGTATCCAATAATACTGCTTCGCCTGAAGGGGTGATCAGCCGGGCCATGCGTTTTCCGGGATATATAGAGGTCT
>URJC01000082.1 GCA_900548135.1 uncultured Odoribacter sp.
CCAGCGGAACAGGCACCCCCCAATCCAGGTCACGTGTCACAGCACGGGGCTGCAAGCCATTATCCAGCCAGGACTTACATTGTCCATACACATTCGGCTTCCACTCCTTGTGATTTTCAAGGATCCATTCTTTTAACCAACCTTCATATTGATCCAAAGGTAAATACCAATGTTTAGTTTCCTTCAATTCAGGCTTATTGCCGGTAACAGCCGATACAGGATCTATCAGATCCGTCGCATTCAGACTAGTACCACAGGCCTCACATTGGTCTCCGTAAGCCCGTTCATTTCCACAATGGGGACATTTACCAATAATATAACGATCTGCAAGGAATTGTCCTGCTTTCTCATCATAAAACTGCATAGAAGTTTTTTCTACAAATTTACCGTCTTCATACAATTTCTTAAAAAATGCAGAAGACAGCTCATGATGGGTCTGTGAACTGGTGCGGGAATAAATATCAAAAGAAATCCCGAATTCCTGAAATGAATCTTTTATAATCCGATGGTAACGATCTACAATATCTTGTGGGGTAACCCCTTCCTTTTGCGCTTTTATAGTAATAGGCACACCATGTTCATCCGATCCACCGATAAACACCACATCTTCTCCTTTTTGCCGCAAATAGCGGACATAAATATCCGCCGGTACATATACGCCGGCAAGATGCCCAATATGAACCGGCCCATTTGCATAAGGCAAAGCCGTTGTAACCAGGTTTCTTTTGAATTTAGCCATATATTTATTCTTTAATTCCTTTTTATTGCCTTTCACTCATTTCCATTCTAATGCAGTTTGCAAAGGTAAGAAATAATTCAAAATTGAAAATTGAAAAATGAAAATTGCTTATCTTCGCACACGAAAAGCCATTGTTTGTTTTTTCATTTTTTAGTTATCAGTCGTAAGTTGTTAGTTTAACTATGTTCAGACCTCCTTATCTTCAGCCCGGTGATAAAGTCGCCATTGTGTCCCCTGCGGGTGCCATTGCAGAGGAATACATCACAACAGGTGTAGAAGTATTACGTAGTTGGGAACTGGTGCCCATCATCGGCCCTCATGCCAATGCCTCCTACGGCTATTTTGCAGGAACCGACGCACAACGCATACAGGACATGCAATGGGCATTAGACGATCCCGATATCAGAGCCATTTTCTGTACAAGAGGAGGCTATGGGAGTCTGCGTATTGTCGAACAACTGGACTATTCTCTATTTCAAGGCTACCCCAAATGGCTGGTCGGTTGTAGTGATATCACTGTTTTTCATTCTAAAATGAACACCCTGGGAATTGAAAGTATGCATGGAGCAATGCCTAAAAGTTTCCGCAGAACAAACCCAGAAGCCATGAAACGGTTGAAAGAAATGCTTTTTGGAAAAATCACAGCCTATGAGCTTCCTCCTCATCCATTCAACCGTCCGGGACTCGTACAGGCAGAGTTAACAGGAGGGAACCTGACTTTACTGCATTGTATGCATTCCACTCTACTGGAATGCAAGCACCAAAGTCCGATTCTTTTTATGGAAGATATAGGTGAAAACCTATATGCGATAGACCGGATGTTGCAAAGTCTTAAACTAGCTGAAAAGTTTGAACGTTTACAAGGTATCATCATCGGAGATTTTACAGAAATGAAAGGCCTGGATTTCGGAAAGGATGCTTACGAGATCATTCGTGATCTGATGGAAGAATACACTTATCCGACCTGTTTCGGCTTTCCCGCGGGACATTCCGTAAACAATTATCCTCTTATCATTGGTTCAACCATCGAAATGGAAGTCGCAACACAGGGGGTTACCATTCATTTTCAAAACGACTAAGGCACGACACATATATGAGAAACCTGGTTATCTTTATCTTACTTTATTGTACAGCCTGCCAAAGTCCGGCTGTTTTTGAAAAATATGAAGAACTGCCCGACGAAACCTGGAACCGCTACCGGGTCGTTGAATTCACAACCCGAATTCCTGACAGCGGATTATATCATATTGATTTATGCTTACGCCACACCACCGATTATGAAATGGCAAACCTCTGGTGCTTCATTTCAACCCGTAATGCCCGAGGGGGCGTCCTGAAAGATACAGTAAACATTAAAATAGCAGAAGCTGACGGCCGTTGGATAGGTAAAGGGGGAACAATCAAGACGATACAACATGCGATAAACCATAATCCTGTTGCTCTCCCCGAAGGTGATATCACTTTCCGTGTAGAACAAGGGATGCGGATTGAAGATATGCAGGGCATTAAAAATGTAGGGATTAAAATAGAACGAATAAAGCAAAACCGGGAGAACAAAAACAGTTGAACACCGGACATTGAGCCATGAAAAATAAATTAGCAAAATTTGCAGAAATGGAGATACTACCGAATGTATTCCAACCTCAGCACACGGAAATATTCAAGACCGATTATACTTTAAAAGGCAAGTGGAAGCAGGCAGTATTTCACAACCCCCACCCTATCATCCTGGAAATCGGATGTGGCAAAGGAGAATATACAGTGGAATTAGGAAAACTTTATCCTGACAAAAATTTTATCGGACTTGATATCAAAGGGGCCCGCATGTGGAAAGGAGCCAAAGAAGCCTACCAAGCCGGTATGGCTAATGTTGCTTTTCTGCGAATGTATGCCGAAATGCTCGAATCAGCATTTGCTCCGGGGGAAATTTCAGAAATCTGGATTACCTTTCCAGATCCACAAATGACAAAAGCCAGAAAACGATTGACAGGTAGCCGTTTTCTGACTTTATACCAAAAGATCCTGGCACCGGAAGCGCTGATACACCTTAAAACAGATAGTCCTTTTCTTTACAATTATACGTCGGAATTAATCCGGCAAAACCAATTATTGGAATTAGTGAATACCGAAGACTTGTATGGATGCGGATTAGAAGATAAGATATTAGGAATCAAGACTTTTTATGAAAAACAATGGCTATCACGGGGAAAGAAAATCAAATATATCCGTTTTTCTTTGGATACAGCGGTTTCCCTGGTGGAACCTGATGCCGAAATTGAGAAAGACGACTATCACAGTGAAACTCGTTTCATGCATTAAGAAATTAATTTATTCCGGTAAAATCCCATATATTTGTTGATATTTTTAGCTTTATCAGTATGTCTAAAGT
Organism: uncultured Odoribacter sp.; assembly: GCA_900548135.1. Classification (GTDB taxonomy): domain Bacteria; phylum Bacteroidota; class Bacteroidia; order Bacteroidales; family Marinifilaceae; genus Odoribacter. The sequence goes on from URJC01000082.1 coordinate 3,129, forward strand.
TTTGATGGCCATGAGTGGTGGAATCGACAGTACGGTTGCTGCCATGTTATTACTGGAACAAGGATATGAATTGGTAGGTGTAACATACCGTACTTTTGATAACATTTCCCGTGGTTGTATGGAAAAAGAAAAAGGATGTTGCAGTGTGGACTCCTTATTTGAAGCCAAAAGAATGGCTCAGGAACTGGGATTTGAACATCATATCCTGGATATCCGGCAAGAATTTAAAAAAACGGTAATCGCCAATTTCATTGACGAATACCTGCATGGCCGTACTCCCAATCCTTGTGTCATCTGTAATTCCACCATCAAATGGGGTAAACTGATCGAAACGGCAAATGAGTTGGGATGTGATTACATTGCAACAGGACATTATGCCCGGATCGGACATCAAAACGACCGCTGGTATTTACGAAAAGGCGCCGACCTCTCCAAAGACCAAACGTACTTCCTCTGGACACTGACTCAAGAAAATCTGTCCCGCACAATTTTTCCCCTGGGAGAGTTGACCAAACCTCAGGTACGTCAAATCGCATTCGAGCATGGATATGAAAAATTATCCCAAAAAGGAGAAAGCCAGGAAATTTGTTTCATTCCGGACAACGACTACCGAACCTTCCTCGCCGAACAAGTAGAGGATTATGCAAAAAAATATGGTCCCGGTTATTTTATCGATACAACAGGCAAAAAACTGGGACAACACAAAGGATTTCCCAGCTACACCATCGGACAACGTAAAGGTCTCGGTATAGCTCTCGGGCAACCGATGTTCGTAATAGCCATTCATCCGGAAGATAACACGGTTGTCCTGGGAACAAAAGATGAACTTCAGGGCAATACCTTTTATGCCAAAAATATCAACTTAATGAAATATACACAGCTTCCGGAAGGCCTCCAGGTATGTGCAAAAATCCGGTACCGCAATGCTGGTGGTAAAGCATTTTTGTATCCGGAAGACGACCGGATAAGAGTAGTTTTCGACGAACCGATGGACTCCATCACACCGGGACAAAGTGCCGTATTCTACGAAAACGAAGATTTAGTTGCCGGAGGTTATATTGAATAAAAATTAACATTATTTCTGCATCTTTATGCGTACTTTTGTAAGATTCATAATTTAGGTATGGCTGAATTTATAAAAATCGGAAATATAAATTTACATTATCAAGTTTGCGGAGAAGGGCATCCGCTAATCCTGCTTCATGGCTGGGGATGTGATGTAAACATTTTTAACCTTGTGCAACAGGATCTTGAAAATAAATTTAAAGTTTATACCATCGACTTTCCGGGATTCGGACAAAGTGATCCTCCGGCAGAAATTTGGGGAATTGAAGATTATACCCGTTGTCTGGAGGAATTTACAACCCGTTTGTCTATCACTAATCCGATATTATTGGGACATTCCTTCGGAGGCAGGGTTTCCATCTTATATGGTTCACGAAATGCTGTAAAAAAAATCATTCTGGTAGATGCTGCCGGTATAAAACCCAAACGTACTTTAAAATATTACATTAAAGTATATCCTTACAAATGGGCTAAAAAATTAATGCCTATTCTGATAGGGCACCAAACTGCCCAAAGATACCTGGACAGATACCGCCAAAAAGTAGGCTCCAGCGATTACAAAAACCTTTCTGGTACAATGCGGGGCACATTCATCAAAGTGATTAACGAGGACTTGAAAAAGTTTATGCCCTCTATCCAAGCTCCAACATTGTTAATCTGGGGAGAACTCGATACGGCAACACCTTTGAAAGACGCTAAAATCATGAATAAACTAATTCCGGATTCAGGTTTAGTCGTACTCAAAGGATGCGGACACTATAGTTTCCTTGACAACTACTACGATTTTATCATTATCCTCAATAACTTTTTAAAAGAAGACCAAAAACAATAATACAGATGGAATATTATAACTTCCTCGTCATAAGCCTATGTGCTTTATTTTATACCCTCATATTGCAGGCCAAAGAATTGCAAATGCTACAACAAAATTCTTACCGGAACACCAGATATCTAAAATGGTTAAAGAAAAATGCACTGACATTTTCGCGTATTTGCGATACAGTTCTTTTGGCTTTACTGTTTATTTTTAAAAATTATCCGGTTATATTCTATCTGGCAGCGATTTATTTCCTAATCAAAGGAATCATCGCAATCCGGAAAAAATCTAAAAAACCCTTGGTTTTCACAGCCAGAGCCAAACGGCTTTACGGAACTTCAATCGTACTTATTATAATCATAGCCCTTATTGCCTATTTCACAACAGACATTGGTTACACTATCATTTGCCTGACTGGCGCGACAGTACTGTCTTTTGGGATACTTTTGGTATCCAATATCTTGTTAATCCCCTGCGAAAAGTCGGTTAACCGCTGGTACTACAATGATGCCAAACGCATACTAAACAGTATGCCCGACCTGACAATCATCGGAATCACAGGAAGTTACGGAAAAACCAGTACCAAACATTTTCTTCACACCATCCTTTCGGAAAAATATAATGTCCTGATGACTCCGGGAAGTTATAATACAACTTTAGGCGTGATCCGGACTATACGGGAGCAATTGAAATCCTATCATAACATTTTTATTGTCGAGATGGGAGCAAAACAAACCGGAGACATTAAAGAAATCTGCGACTTAGTAAATCCTTCCATAGGTATAATCACAGCAATCGGAGAGCAGCATTTGGAAACTTTTAAAACCATTACCAACATCCAAAAAACAAAATTCGAATTAATAGATGCCCTCCCCCGGAACGGGCTGGCCGTCCTCAATAACGATTTTGAATACATTGCCAACAGAGAAGTGGATCACGTAAAACAAGTCCTGCGCTATTCCTATAATAACCCGAAAACCAGTTTCTACCTCAACGACATCAACTACGATTTTCTGGGTTCTCATTTTTCCATCCAAGGCAAAATTACAATACCCGATATCAACGCACATGTATTGGGAGAATACAATTTGTCAAATATACTGGCAGCAACAATTGTTGCCCTCCACCTCAATATGACAATTCCCGAAATCAGATATGGTATAAATAAAATCCAGCCAGTAGAACATCGTCTGAGTATCCGTCATATGCAAGGAGACATTACCATTTTGGACGACGCTTTCAATTCAAATCCTCATGGGTCAGCCATGGCCCTGAATGTGATCCGGAATTTTAAAAATCAACGGATCATTATCACCCCGGGAATGATAGAATTGGGAACGAAGCAATATTTTTACAACAACCGTTTGGGTCAACAAATTGCAGAAAGCTGCGACTATGCCATCATTGTTGGTAAATATAATCAGGAAGCCATTGTAAACGGACTGAAGGAGAAAAACTTCCCGGAAGAAAAATATTTTCTGGCAGCCAACCTGAATGAGGCAGTAAAACAGATGCAAAGCATCGTCCGCAAAGGCGACGTAATTTTATACGAAAATGATTTACCCGATACATTTAAATAATAGAGTTGAACATATACTAAAATTAAAAAAATGAAAATTAACGTTGGTGTATTTTTTGGTGGCAGATCTGTAGAACATGAAATTTCAGTTATCTCTGCTTTACAGGCAATAAATGCATTTAATAAAGATAAATACCTTATTACACCTATCTATATTTCTAAACAAGGAAAGTGGTTCAGTGGTGAGGCATTACTTAAAATGGAGAATTATAAAAATCTCGATAGCCTGCAAAAAAAATGCGAAGAAGTATTTTTGATGCCAGTATACGGAGATCATAATTTATACCGGAAAAATAAAAAGTTGTTCGGCACTAATATTGTAACTACCCTGGATGTCATTATGCCTGTTTTGCACGGAACTAATGGAGAAGATGGGATTTTTCAGGGGCTTTTGGAACTGACGGGAATCCCATACGTAGGATGCAATCCGCTAGCTTCAGCCAATGGTATGGATAAGATTACAATGAAAATGATTTTAAAAGAAAGCGGTATCCCGACAGTAGACTACGTATGGTTTACAGACAAAGAATGGTTTACGCATCAGGCAGAACTAACAGAAAAGATCGAAAAAAAGATAGGATATCCGGTAATTGTAAAACCCGGGAATCTGGGTTCCAGTGTTGGTATTTCAAGTGCAGCTAACGTGGAAGAACTGCATGTGGCCATCAATACAGCAAAACAATATTCCACCCGGATTATTGTCGAAAAAATGATTACCGATCTGAAAGAGATCAATTGTTCTGTCCTGGGAGATTGCAATGACAACATCACTTCAGTATGTGAAGAACCTTTCCGTAGCGGCGATTTCCTTAGCTATAAGGATAAATACCTTCAAGGCTCTAAATCTTCTAAAGGGATGCAGAGTACGAAAAGGGAATTTTTAATTTTAGCACCTGAAATTACCGCAAAAATACAGAAATTAGCCTCTGAAACATTCCGGGTACTGGCATGTAACGGAGTATCCCGCGTAGATTTCCTGATGGATAAAAAAACAAACGATATTTATGTCAATGAAATCAATACTATTCCGGGTTCATTGTCGTTTTATTTGTGGGAAGCAACCAACATCAGCTTTGATAAACTGGTAGATAAACTTATTGATCTGGCATTCAAACGCAATCAGGAATGTTGCGGCAAAACCATTAGTTACGACCAAAATATTTTTAATATTTCCAAAGGAGCCAAAACAGGAGGAAAGATGGGTGGAAAAATGTAAACTTATCCCACAAAGGAAAGAAAATTCTTTCTGCTTTACCTGTTGACTGCCATTCCGGTTACCAGTTTGTTGTTTAAAACCAATAGACTGGTAAATATGATTTACCCGTGGCCTAAACAACGACACGATTTATATGAGAAATTTTCTTTTAATTTGCAGTCTAATATGGTTTACAATGGCTTGTTCAGAAAATAAAAATACAGTAGCACAATTTAAAGCAATGGGCCTTGTTAATATTCAGGATATCAATCCCAATATACAGGTTGATCTGAAATATGCCACAACAGATAATTTTACCGGGAAAATTGTTTATACCGATTTTAAGGAGGCTTTCTTTGTAAAAGAAGTGGCTCTGAGGCTCAGCCGTATTCAGGATCGTCTGACTTCCTTAAGGCCCGGATATAGACTCCTGATCTATGATGCTGCACGCCCATTTTCTGTACAAAAACGTTTTTTTGACTATGTAAAAGGAACAGAACAGGAGCAATATGTTGCTAATCCTGCAGAAACGGGTCTCCACAATTATGGTATAGCTGTAGACCTGACCATTATCGATGATCGGAACATCCCTTTAGATATGGGAGTCGGTTTTGACTATTTTGGTCCGGAAGCACATACCAACAATGAAGAAAAATTACTGCAAGAGGGAAAAATTACCCCGGCACAAATTGAAAACAGAAAATTTTTACGCAACTTGATGAGTAAGGAAAAGTTCGAAGTTTTAGCAAATGAATGGTGGCATTTCAATGGTTATCCATTGGAAGTGGCCAAAAAGTCATACCAATTACTTGATTTTTAACACACACGAAAATTGACAGGATCACAGGAGAAAATAAAAATCTGATTCTCCGGTAATAAAAGCAATAAATTTAAACGAATGCCAACAATTTCACAACGGGGCATAGATATGCCCGCATCACCAATCCGGAAATTGGTACCTCTTGCCAATAAAGCAAAAGCCAAAGGTATCAAAGTATATCACCTGAATATCGGACAGCCCGATCTGGAGACTCCCGAAGTGGCATTACGAGCGGTACATCATCTCGAGCGGAAAGTATTGGAATATTCTCCCAGTGAAGGAATACTTAGCTTCCGGGAAAAATTAGTGGGTTATTATCAGAAATTTAACATAGATGTTTGTACAGATGACATCATCATCACAACAGGTGGCTCAGAAGC
>URJC01000083.1 GCA_900548135.1 uncultured Odoribacter sp.
GTGTTCCGTCTGAGGCATATCCTTGGATTAGTGGTGGGTATCGGCTTAGCGCTTGGTACGAGATCAGGAGGCCTGATTTTGTATCCTATGTTGTTTATGTATGCAGGCCTTTATTATATGTTGTATTATGGGGTAAAGGATTTTTACAGATTCGGAAAACATCGTGATGGATTGGGAAAAATCTTGCAAGTTGTGATGCTGGTCATTTTGTGTAGTTATTTCCTGGCTATTTTGTTGTGGCCTTTTGCATTGCAAAAGCCGTTTTCTGCCGTATTCTATTCTCTGGCTAAATTTACGAATTATAATATAGGTTTGCGGACAATTTTCGACGGAGAGCAAATGATGTCTAATATGCTTCCCTGGAAATATGCTCCGAAATATTTGTGTATAGGAATGCCTATTGTGACGGTAATTGGTTTTTTTGCCTATTTCATTTATATGATTGTGCGCAAGAAAGAATTTTCTTTGATTAGTTTCTTTTTCTTGTTTGCAACGGTATTTCCTGTTTTTTGGGTGATTTATCAGCATTCTAATTTGTATGGTGGGATTCGTCATCTGTTATTTGTGATGCCTCCGATGGTGGTACTTGCAGCCCGTTTTTGGAGTGGAATAATTCAAGCTGTACACGCTTACTACAAATGGGCTTTGAGTTTGATATTCGGGGGACTTTTTCTTTTGCCGGTCATTCATATTGTACATAATCACCCGAATGAATATGTCTATTTCAACGAATTTAAAGGCGGATTGAAGGGTGCTTATGGAGATTATGAGACGGATTATTATTTCAATTCATTGAAACAATCTGCCGATTGGTTTAAGAAAAATATTTTGCCGGATTTACCCAAAGATAAGAAGACAATTATTGTTACTCAGGCAGCTGATCCGATGACATATTATTTCCGGAAAGATACAAATATAAAGGTGATCTATAGCCGTTATTATGAGAAGTATGCGAAAGACTGGGATTATGCTATGTTTGGGAACGTGTATATTAGCCAGTTTCAGCTGAATAACGGGTTGTTTCCTCCGGAGGGTACATTGTATTCTCCTACTGTGGATGGTTTTCCGATGTCGTTTGTATTGAAACGGCAAACCAAAGAGGAACTGAAAGGGTTTGAAGCAGAAAAAAAAGGAGACCCGCAGGCGGCTTTAGCGGCTTTTGAAACTTACATTGCCGGACATAAAAGTAATGAAGAAGTGTGGTCCAGAATGGGAAAATTATATTATATGACCGGGCAGTATCAAAAAGCTAAAATTGCTTTAGAGAACGCTTTGCAATTACATCCTTCTTTGAATGAAGCTTTGTATATGGTGACATTAGTTAATCTGGAATTGAAAGACTATAAAGCTGCTTTTAGTTCTGTTGGGAGGATGCTGGCTGAGAATTCCATTTCTGTAGATGCCTTTTATCTCAGAGCTACAATTTATTACCAATTGAAACAATATCAGAATGCGATTGCTGATCTGAACCGGATATTATCCTATCGGCCGAATTACGACAGGGCTTTGGTACTTGCCGGGAATATTTTCCGTGATAATGGGGATTATCAGCAGGCTTTGAAAATGTATCAGGCAGCTATTAAGTTCCGGAATACAATCAATTCACAGGTGCAAAGTGCTGATATGCTGGTAAGAATGAAGAAATATCCCGAGGCTGTGGATATTTTACAGCAGGCTGTGAAGGTACAAGATTCTTTTTATCCTATTTATAAGGTTGAGGCCCGAATGTACCTGCAGCAGGGAAAAATGCCGGAGGCTGAGGCATGTTTGAAACGTTTGGAGCATATGACGAAAGATCCTGAATGGCGGGTCCTGAAGGCCATGTATTATGAGCAGATGAATAAAAAAGAGGAAGCAAAAAAGATGCTGGAACAGGCTTTGGCTATTGACCCGGGATATGTGGAAGCTTTAAAATTGAAGAAAAAGGTCTTAAATTGAAGGGGTATGACTGAGAAAACTTGTATTGTTATCCCCTGCTTCAATGAAGCTGAGCGTTTTAAGACCTATGAATATTTGTCTTTCCTTAGGCAGGTGCCGGATATTGACTTCTGTTTTGTCAATGACGGAAGTCGCGATAACACAAGAGAAGTACTGACCTTGCTTTGTAAACAGGAGCCTGAACGTGCTATGATGGTGGACTATACAGATAACCGGGGCAAGGCGGAGGCAGTGAGAACTGGTTTTTTGTATGTACTGGGTTTGCAGCGTTATCAGGTTGTAGCTTTTGCTGACGCAGATTTGGCAACTCCTTTAAGTGAAATGCGAAGGCTGATTGCGATTTTTCGTAAAGAACCGGAAGCTATGATTGTGATCGGGTCCCGGATTGAACGAATGGGAATCACAATTGAACGGAAATTGTACCGGCATTTTACTGGGCGTATTTTTGCTGCTGTGATCTCAGTTTTGTTCCGTTTACGTGCTTATGATACCCAATGCGGGGCAAAAGTATTTGATGCAGAGATGGCCAGACTAGTATTTGATAAACCTTTTCTTTCACAATGGTTGTTTGATGTTGAGATGTTGTTGAGGGTGAGAAATCTGCGGAAAGACTATAATCGTATTGTACATGAAATCCCTTTGGATGTCTGGCTTGAACAAGGGAATAGTAAAATTCGTTTTTTCCATTTACTGAGAATGCCCTGGCAATTGTGTAAGATTTATTTTGAATATAAATCCTGAATACTCTTGGCAAAAAACGTTAAAAAGTAGTATTTATACCCTACTTCATTATACAGAGATAGTTTACTTTTGTAAGTTGTAAATTATAATGAAGTGAAAACATTGGAAAAAACTGATTATGTACTGGAATCCCGGTGTTGTGGGACTAAGTTTGCAGATCATAAATGGGAATTGGATTGTCCGAATCGGGATGGAGCAGCTTTAATTTTTGCAAATTATGCAAAAAAACAGCTGGAGGTGAAAGAGAATCTGCCGGGCTTGTATAAATATTCCGATTGGTTGCCTGTTTGCCGGATGCTGGAAGGGTCTGGAGCTCCTGTTACTTATAAAAGTAAAGGATTGGCCAGGGAATTAGGCTTAACTAATTTATATATTACATTTAATGGCTGTTGGCCTGAAAAAGGGGCCTATATGCGAACAGGAACATTTAAGGAATGTGAAGCTTTTGCCGTATGTGCCCGGGTGAATGGTAATGGAGATAAGGTTATGGTGGTGGCTTCTGCTGGCAATACGGCACGTGCATTTGCCAGAGTGTGCTCGGAAAATAAAATTCCTTTGTTACTTTGTATTCCTGAAGATTGTCTTGATGCGATGTGGTCGGCAAAGCCATTGGATCCTTGTGTGAAGTTGGTGGCTACAGCAAAAGGAAGCGATTATTTCGATGCCATTTATCTTTCTAATATTATTTGTGAATTGGACAAATTCTATCCGGAAGGAGGGGCTAAAAATGTGGCCCGCCGGGATGGAATGGGAACAACGGTGTTGTCCGCAGTGACTACTATCGGAAAAATTCCTGATTATTATTTCCAGGCTGTTGGTAGCGGGACAGGTGCGATAGCTGCCTGGGAAGCCAATAAACGCTTTATTGTAGATGGCCGTTACGGGAAAAATCTGATGAAACTGATGGTATCCCAGAATGTTCCCTTTACGCCGATGTATGATGCCTGGAAAGCAGAGTCGAGGGTACTTTTACCTTTGAATGATGAATTGGCACGTCACCAGGCGGAAGAAATTTGTGCTAAGGTGTTGTCTAACCGGAAACCTCCCTATTCTCTCAAAGGAGGATTGTTTGATGCTTTGTCAGAAACGGGTGGGGATATGTTTGCTGTGACTAATGAGGAGGCTGGTAATGCGGGGGCATTGTTTGAAAAGACGGAAGGTATCGATATAGAGCCTGCAGCTGCTGTGGCTGTTGCTTCATTAAAACAAGCTATTGAACAAAAGAAAGTTGAAAAAGAAGCTGTTATCATGTTGAATATCACAGGTGGGGGGATCCGGCGTTTTAAAGCAGAAAATCAGTTATTTTATAAAAAACCGGATTGCGTATTTTCTATAGATGCAGATCCTGACACTATACGGGAAACTGTCATGGAGTTGTTTATTTAAACAGATATAATCTATCATTAATTTAAGCGCCGGATAGTATATTTATCCGGCGTTTTTCTTTTGGGGGAGTATGTTTTATTTCGTGTATATCCTTACTTCAAATTTTGAAATTTGTTCCAAAATTTATCCCTACCTTTGTAAAGTTTGTAATGAGACAATAAAGTATTGTATTTCGTTATGGTTATTTAGACAAGTATGAAACATATTAGAAGTTTAAAAAGATATCTTTTACTTGATTTTTATTATTCTGTATTGCGCAGGGATTGGAGAATATCTACTTTACTGACGGATTTTTTGCTTAAAACTGTGGCGGTTGTAGTGGTATCTGTTGATCGGTTTATCAAAGATGCTTCTACAATATCAGCTTCAGCCCTTACTTTTTATTCTACTTTATCATTTATTCCTGTTGTAGCTTTAATATTAGCCATTGCGAGAGGATTTGGAGCTGATGAGTCTTTGCAAAATTGGTTGAAGGAACAAAGTTATACCAATCCGGAAGTGATGCAATGGATTATGGATATTGCTGCAAAGGCCTTGGATAATACGAAAGGTGGTTTGATTGCTGGTTTTGGAGTTGTGTTGTTAATCTGGTCTGTTATTCGTATGCTTTCGAGTACAGAACTGGCGATGAATCGCATTTGGGGAGTGAAGAAGGGCCGTACTCTGGTAAAAAAATTTACAGATTATATGTCTATTTTGTTTATTGCTCCTATTTTGGTAGTGTTGATCAGTAGTATGAATGTGTTTATGATGTCGAATTTGCAGGCATATACTATGGATGAGGGGTTGTTGAGTTATGCCAGTGTCGCTTTAAAAGCAATTTTGACTATTGTGCCTTATGTATTGGTGTGGTTCCTTTTTATTTTTTTATATATGTTTATGCCCACCACTCCGGTCAGGTTCAGATATGCTTTGGTGGCAGGTATTGTTGCGGGTACTATTTTTCAAATCGTCCAATGGTTTTATATCCGCTTTCAGGTAGGGGTAAGTTCTTATAATGCCATTTACGGAGGATTAGCTGCTTTGCCTTTGTTGTTGGTTTGGTTGCAATTGAGTTGGAGCATTGTTTTGTGGGGTACCGAGTTGTGCTATATTATGCGCAATCGCCACTTCTTATATCGGGAAAATATGTATGCTGATAAACGCTGGGTAGATAATGTGGATGTTACCCTTAAAATGTTAAGGTTCATTTCAGATGAGTATGCTCACAATCATGGAGGACCTACTTTGGCTTCTATTTGCAAGAAACTGAGAATGAGTTCTAGTAAAGTGAGAATTATATTGCAGGAATTAGTCGATAAAAAAGTCTTGGTTGAAGTCAGAGAGGATGATGATGTTTCTTATTTCCCGGCGGTAGATTTTCATCACTTGTCTTATTCCGATATCATTGTGCGGTTGTCGCATATTGACGAAAACCGGGGTGAGGTTTGGAAAGTGAGATTCGTGGAGGCAATCGATCATGAATTTTCTAAGGATACTTTTGCGTAGTATATTTTTTTTGAGTAAATTTAGGCTCAAATTTATATAATATGAGAAGAAAGATAGAGTTAGAGTATATTTTTTCGTCTTCTGTAAAAGTCTTGTTTTCTCGTCTAAGTACCCCTACCGGTCTGTCTGAATGGTTTGCAGATGACGTTAATCAAAAAGGTGACCAATTTGTTTTTATCTGGAATAACACGGAACATCCTGCAACATTGACAGAGTTGCGTCCAAATAGTTTGGTGCGGTTTAAATGGAATGACGCAGAGGACGAAGAAGAATATTTTGAATTTAATATTCATGTAGAGGCCCTGACGGGAGATGTGGCTTTGCTGATTACTGATTTTGCTGATGAGGACGATGAGGTAGATACGATAGAAGTATGGAATAAACAGATGGATATTTTACACCGGAATCTGGGGGCTTGACGGATAGGCTGATTGGTATTGCAGTTTTTGGTTTATAGGGATCGGGATCATTTTGAAATAGAATGCTGATTTCGGTTTGAGAGTATGTTTGTAGCTAAAACGTTCTTTAGGGGATAGATTTTGAATCTTATTTAAATTGATATTTGAATTAATCTGAAACCTGAAATCGTAAATCTACAATTTATTATTTACTTTTGTGCCTGTTTTGGAAATAAGGTTTATGGACAGGTTATTTGTTTGCAAATGAAGAAACTACATATATTCATGCTGAAAAGCTTTATCGGGCCTTTCATTGCAACTTTTTTCATTAGTATGTTTGTCTTGATTATGCAGTTTCTTTGGCGTATGATTGACGAGCTTGTGGGAAAAGGACTTGAGTTTTCTGTTATCGGTGAATTACTATTGTATGTGGCAACAACGTTAGTACCTATGGCACTGCCTTTGGCGGTTCTGTTGTCTTCGATCATGACTTTTGGAAGTTTAGGTGAAAATTATGAATTAATTGCTTTGAAATCGGCAGGAATTTCCTTATATCGAATCATGAAGCCACTGATTGTTTTGATTGTTTTACTGACTGTGTTAGCTTTTGTGTTTTCTAATAATGTGTTGCCGGTAGCTAATTTGAAAATGCATAGTTTGCTGTATGATATCAGAAGACAAAAACCCGAATTGTCTTTTAAAGAAGGGATTTTCACTAATGACCTGGAAGGCTATAGCATAAAGATAGACAGTATAGCTAAAAATACAGGCATGATGTATAATATGCTTATTTATAATCATAAAGATGGAAATGGAAATTATGAAGTGACTAAGGCTGATTCCGGTATGATGGTTACCGATATGAAAAGCAATATGCTGGAACTGACTTTATATAATGGACACACTTATACGGATGAAGGGATGAAAAACCCGAATGCCCGGAAAACTTTTCCATTCCGGAGGTTAAAATTCGACAAGGAAACGGTTTTGATTGAATTGCCGGGTACGGATTTGAAACGAAGTAATGAAGATGGATTTCGTTCCCATGCTATTATGTTAAACCTTAAACAGTTACAACATACAATCGATTCTATACAAGACTTCTTAAATAATAAGAAGGCTGGTGATGCCCGCCGCTTTTTGGCTACAAATTACCGGAAGACCAAGAGCGCGAATGTGCAACAAGATAGTATCCTGTTAGAAAAAAGTCGGGGACATTATAGTAACCCGGATAGTTTGTTTTTGAGTTTTGATCCGGAAGATCGACAACGTGCGGTATCTAATGCATTGCAGTATGCCAGGGAGGTGAAACAAAGGAATCAGGATGATTACCATTATTATATTGCCCGACAAGAAGAAGTTATTAAAAATCGGTTAGAGTGGCACCGGAAATTCTCTTTGTCGTTTGCATGTTTTATCTTTTTCTTTATCGGGGCTCCATTAGGAGCCATCATCCGTAAGGGAGGGTTGGGAATGCCGGTAGTCGTTTCTGTTTTGTTGTTTATTATCTATTATATTATAGATATGATGGGGATACGTTCTGCCAAGGAGGCTGTTATTTCACCAATAACAGGAGCTTGGATTTCAGCTTTCATTTTGTTCCCTTTGGGAGCAATCCTTACCTATAAGTCGGTGACAGATTCAGAGATGATGAATACGGAAGCTTATACAAAGGTTTTCAAGAAAATGGTTGCTCTTTTTAAAAAGAAAAAGAATGGTGAATCATAATTTGCGGTTAGTTTATATGGGAACTCCTGATTTTGCAGTGTTCCCCTTGAAAAAATTGATCGAAGCCGGATATCATATTGTAGGGGTTGTTACTAATCCGGACAAACCAGCCGGTAGAGGACAACAGCTCCAGGAATCCGCAGTTAAAAAATACGCCCGGGAAATCGGATTGAAGATTCTGCAACCGGAAAAATTCAGGGATCCTGATTTTTTACAGGCGCTGGCAGAGCTAAAAGCCGATTTGCAATTAGTTGTGGCGTTTAAGATGTTGCCCGAGGTGGTTTGGAATATGCCTCCGTTAGGTACTGTAAATTTGCATGCTTCTTTATTGCCAGATTATCGGGGGGCTGCACCTATTAATTGGGCCGTGATGAATGGAGAGAAAGTTTCCGGAGTGACCACTTTTTTGTTGAAGCATGAGATTGATACCGGGAATATTATTTTTCAGGAAAAGGTGGAAATCGGCGAGGAGATGACTGCCGGTGAATTGCATGATGAACTGATGGAGAAAGGAGCTGAGTTGCTATTGAAGACTGTTGAAGCAATAGAAACAGGCAACTATCCTTTGATTGAGCAGACAGGATTATTGGAAGGACACGAAGCCATACATGCTCCTAAAATCTTTAAGGAAGATATGAGGATAAGATGGGAGGAGACTATTGTGTCGGTTTATAACCATATTCGGGGGTTATCGCCTTTCCCCGGAGCATGGACCGAGTTGGAGCATAATACTCAAGGTTCCGTGTTGCCTTTGAAAATATTTAAGACCCAAAAGATAATGGGGCAATTTGACCAGAAAGCAGGAGAAATAGATACGGATGGAAAGCAGAAATTTGAGGTTTATGTTGTAGGGGGAAAATTGCAGGTATTGGAATTGCAATTATCGGGAAAGAAAAGAATGAAGGTAGAAGATTTTTTGAGGGGGTTTCCTTTGTCTGATTATCATATAAGGGTGTAGAGTAGCAAGAGGGATAGGATTAAATAGTAAACTATCGGCATCTTCAATGATTGTGTCCGGTAGTTTTATTTTTTAGTAGGATCAGTTTATTTTTACAATATTTTGTGTTTTTGATAGGATGTTCATGGTAAAAGAGTTATGTAATGGAAAGGAATACTACAATAGTTATTAGAATCCGTGCAAAAACTTAGAATGTATGGTGAATAAACAATGATAAATGTCAGTGAGTAGAAAATTGATAATAACTGGAAATAAACGGGTTATAAAAAAAAACATTGTTTTTTTCAAAAAAAGTGTAAAAAAAATTTGGAAATGGTATTTAAATGATGCTAT
>URJC01000084.1 GCA_900548135.1 uncultured Odoribacter sp.
TTCCTGCATAGAATATCCTTCATAAAAATGAAAACGTCCCTGCATAGCAATGACATTTTTCCCACCGAACTTTCCGATCAGAAGATTCCCTTTGTGGCCTTGTACTGTCGATAAGGGGAAGTGGGGAATTGCGGCATAGGGGATCGTATGTCTAATCTCTATGAACTTTCCCAATTCTCCCAGTCCAGTCCCTAAAATAATCCCGATGTTATAGCATCCTCCTTCCAGAAAACGGGAAATATAGGCAGCACTATCTTTGATTTTTCCTAACATATTCAATTATTTCATTAAAAAATAAGTCTTCATCCTGAATGAATACTGGTATTACGGGAATATAATAAATCCGTTTCCTGATTTCTGGTGGTAATTCGCAGTTTTTAAGCCGCATGGCATCTTTTTCAGTCGTGAAAATATATTTATCCGGATTTTCAATTTTTTGAAATACCAGTTCGATATTTTGCAAATCCCGTTTTGAAAAGTGATGGTGATCCGGGTATTGTATTTCCTGGATATTTTGGGTTAATGTTTTCAAATGTTCTACGTAGGGAGCTGGTTGTGCAATTCCCGTAATACAAAGTATGGTACTGTTTTTACTGATTACTACGGGTTCATTTTCACTGTCCAGGGAGCAGATATTTCCATAACCGAGAGTCGTGAAAAATAAATGCTGATAAGGCTTTATTTTCAAATGTTTGGATAATATCCGGCGTTCAATGGGTTGTAAATTCTGCGGGCATTTAGTGACGATGATGTAATCAGCCCGTTTCAAAGCTGAAGTATTTTCCCGTAACCGGCCAGCCGGGAGTAAATGATCTTCATACACCGGACGGTTGTAATCCATTAATACGATATTTTTATCTGCCTGTACATAACGATGTTGAAAGGCATCGTCAAGGATAATTACTTCCGGAGATTCAGGAAGTGCCAACAGTTTTTCGATTCCTCTAACCCGGTTCCCATCACAGGCAACTAATATGTCTGGATATTTATGTTTGATTTGGGCAGGTTCATCCCCAATTTCCCGGGCTGTAGAAAGATTATCCGAGAGAATAAAACCTGAAGTTTTGCGTTTGTAGCCTCTGCTGAGACATGCAACCCTGAATTTCTTTTTTAGTTCAGCTATGAGCAATTCGGTATGCGGGGTTTTTCCTGTTCCTCCGACAGTAATGTTTCCCACGCACAGTACAGGAACAGTAAAACTCTTTGATTTTAAAACTCCGATATGAAATAAGAAATTTCTTGTTCCGGTGATTATTCCGTAAATGATACTTAGCGGCAGTAATAAAATTTTTGTATATGCCATAGCCGTTGTGTTTGGAGGATTAAAATCTTTAATTAGAGATGATGTCGTAAGGGATGCGGGCCATGAGTCCCTGATTGTTGAGTATATTTTTGATTTGTTGCCAAGTGTAATAAAAGCTTCCCAGTTCTTCCTGCATGATCTGTGTCTTGATGCTTCCAGTTAATTCAGTAATTAATTCTTCAAATGGACTTTTGATAACCGGGTATTCAACAAGATTGTATTTTTCTATTCCGGCCTGGTGGGCAGCGATTTGGATAGCATCTTCCAAACCTCCCAATACGTCTACTAAGCCCAGAGCTTTGGCATCCTCGCCTGTCCATACCCGTCCTTGTGCAATCTGATGAAGCTTGTCGTGGGATAGCCCCCGGCCTGCCATGACCCGGCTGAGGAAAGTCTCATAACCTTGGTTAACATAGTTTTGCAACACATTTTTTTCGTAATCGGTTAAAGGGCGTGAACTGATAGGAATAGGTAACGGGTAACTACCACCAAAATCACTGTGATCATTCGTTTTTACAACATTGGTGTTAATACCTATCTTGTCTTTGATTAGTTTTTCGCCACTGAAGAACATCCCGAAGATGCCGATAGAACCGGTCAGGGTGGTGGGTTCTGCTACGATGGTATCTGCTGCACATGAGATGTAATAGCCTCCTGAAGCAGCAACATTCCCCATGGATGCAATGAAAGGTTTGGCTTGTTTTGCCAGTTCCACTTCCCGCCAGATGATGTCGGAAGTCAGGGCGCTACCGCCCGGGGAGTTTACCCGGAGTACGATGGCTTTGACGTTTTTGTCCTCGCGTACTTTGCGGATCGTGTTGGCTAATTCTGGTCCGATAGTATTGGCACTTTGTTCCATCCCGATTTCTCCTTGGGCATATACTACTGCAATTTTATCCTGATTTGTTATAACTGTCTCTCCCGGCAGGGATGCGTTCTGGTAATTAGCCAGCAGAATTTGGTTTAATTTTTGATTTTCTGTCAGCTGGCATTTTTCTTTCAGTATGGCTAGCATCTGATCCTCATAAACAATACTGTCAAAATAACCAAAATTTTTGAATTGTTCAGTTGTATAAATATCAAAACGGTTGGCCAGGGCGGTAATGGAATCTACCGGAATATGGCGGCTTTCTGAGATCGCCTTGATAATAGTCCCCCATGAAGAGTCCAGGTATTTTTTTATTTGCTGGCGGTTGGCTTCACTCATCTCGGTCGAGATAAAAGGTTCTACAGCTGATTTAAATTTGCCAACTTTAACTACTTCGGCTTGTATTCCGAGTTTGTCGAGTGTTTCTTTATAAAAAGAAACGCTACTGCTCATACCGGTAAGTAACAGGGGTGTTTCCGGGTTGACAAAAATCCGGTCTGCAACAGTTGCCAGATAATAACTTTTCTGGGAATAGCCCAGATTGGAATAACTGTAAATGAATTTTCCGCTTTCCTTGAATTTCAATAATGCATTCCGGATTTCTTCCGTAAAAGCCAGGGCTCCGAAATTGCCTTGTATTTCGGATAGGTCCAGATAAATCCCGGTGATGCGGCTGTCCTTTGCAGCATTTTTGATACTGCTCAGGATTTTATTCATGCCGATGTTTTTCCTGGGAGTCAAAGAAAGAAAATCGATATTGTCCAGTGGACTATCAGAGGTACGGTCGAGAATTTCTCCATTGAGCTTTATGGTCAATACACTATTGTTCTTGACGGTGACTGTTTTGTCTGAGAGACTGGCAATGGCACTTATTAAAGCTATAAAAATAAAAAATAAGATAAAATTGACAATGAACACACCAACAATGGTTGCGAGAGTATATTTTAAAAAGCTTTTCATATTAAATTAATCATTTTGATATAGTTATATCTGCAAGTTTTTGAATTTGAAATATATTTCTAAAAAAGTAGCCATATAATTTGTTTAAGCCAATATCTGTGAATAGTTATTTTTGTTTTGATCTCTTTTTTGATAACTTTGGAAAATATTAGTTGGAAAGGATTAATCATTCAGCAATTTTAAAAATATGAGCAGATTTGTAATAACCGGAGGTAGGAGATTGAAAGGAGAGCTACGTCCGCAGGGGGCTAAGAATGAGGCCTTACAGGTGATATGTGCCTGTTTGTTGACTCAAGAAGAAGTGACGATAACAAATATTCCGGAGATTCTGGATGTGTTGAAGCTGATAGAATTATTGCAGGGAATGGGAGTGAAGGTGGAGCATCCTGCTCACGGGGAGTTTGTTTTCAAGGCTTCGGATATTAACTTTGCTTATTTTGAAACAGAGGATTTTTATAAAAAAGCAGTTAGCCTGCGGGGATCAATTATGATTCTGGGGCCGTTATTGGCTGGTTTTGGGTGTGGGGTGATCCCTAAACCGGGTGGGGATAAAATTGGCCGTCGCCGGTTGGATACCCATTTCCTGGGATTTGAAAAACTGGGGGCTACTTTTGATTATAATAGTACAGAAGGATATTTCCGGGCTTCGGCAGAGAAGCTGAAAGGTTGTTATATGTTGCTGGATGAAGCATCTGTTACGGGTACTGCTAATATTATCATGGCTGCAGTGCTGGCTGATGGGGTGACTACAATTTATAATGCAGCTTGTGAACCTTATATCCAGCAATTGTGTATCATGTTAAATGCTATGGGAGCCCGTATTTCGGGTATTGCTTCAAATCTGCTCACTATTGAAGGAGTGAAGGAGCTGAAAGGATGCCATCACCGGTGTCTGCCGGATATGATTGAGGTGGGCAGCTATATCGGATTAGCAGCTATGACCCGTTCTGAAATAACAATTAAAGAGGTCAATTTGAGACAACTGGGGATTATTCCGGATTCATTCCGCCGTTTGGGTGTGAGGGTGGAAGAACGGGGAGATGATTTGTTTATTCCCCGGCAGGAGCATTACATGATTGAGGATTTTATTGATGGCTCTATTCTGACTATTGCGGATGCTCCCTGGCCAGGTTTGACTCCTGATTTGCTGAGTGTTTTCCTGGTGGTGGCAACACAGGCAAAAGGTAGTGTGCTGATCCACCAAAAGATGTTTGAGAGCCGTTTGTTTTTTGTGGATAAACTGATTGATATGGGCGCTAAGATCATCCTTTGCGACCCTCACCGGGCTACAGTTATCGGGCAAAACCACGAGTCCCAGTTGAGGGCGACTAAAATGACTTCTCCGGATATTCGTGCCGGGATTGCTTTGTTGATTGCAGCACTCTCTGCACAAGGAGTTAGCTCGATTCATAATATCGATCAGATTGACCGGGGATATGAGCATATAGATGAGAAGTTGAATGCGATTGGGGCAGAAATACAACGATTTATGTAGGTTGAGAGGAAAAGGGGGGCAGATGATTTGCGTAAAGGAAAGAGGTAATCATTGAAAATAATAAACTTCATTCAGCCGGGATTTAAGTTTAATTTTTTTACCTGCAATGAGTCGGGGGATTCACGGAATAGTTGGGCGATTGTTTTACCTGAAACAGGATGAATAAAATCCGGCATGATTTCTGCCAGAGGAGCTAATACAAAGTTGCGCTCACAGATCCGGGGATGGGGGAGTTGTAAATCGGGCAAGTTCAGTATGAGGGAATCGTAGAATAACATATCAATGTCTATGGGGCGGGAAGCGTAACGCGGACCTGGGGTATACCGTATCCGGCCGAATTTTTCCTCTGTTTTCAGGCATTGCTGCAAGAATCCGGTGGGAGAAAGTTGACTTTCAAAAACAATGACCTGATTCAGAAAATTTTCTTCACAATCAAATCCCCATGGGGTGGTTTCATAAAATGCAGAAATGCCTGTTATCCTGCCAACAGCATCCGATAAGGCTGCTGCTGCTGCTTTTAAAATCCGGAATTTATTTCCTTGATTACTGCCGAAGCTCGTGATTACTTGCATACCGTCGCATTTACTTTTCCTTTGGATTGAACAGATTTCTACAAAATCATGCTGAGGAAATCCGTGCAATCGCCAGGAATTAAAGGATCAGGGATACACTACCTTAATTTTGATTCTGTTTTTTGTGGTATTGGCGGTTGTTGTTATTACCCTTTTTCTGATAATTTTTATTATTCATGGGTTTGTTTGAACTCGGTTTACTTTTCTTTTGCAGCAAATCTTTGGGATTAGAGAGAGTCATTCCTTCCGGTAAGATAAGTGAACTGCCGTAAAGTGTGTTGATGTCATTATAGATTTGTTCATCTTCCACACTATCTTTATTCCAGGTCAGGAAAGATTTTTTCATATGATTGGCAGTAAGAACGATTAAGGCTCTTTTTTGTTCCGGATCTTCCTGGTTCCGGATTTCTTCGATCAATTTTTCTACCAGTTTGCCATAGTGGCGGTATTTGATATGGTTGCTACTGTATGGGATCTTTTCCGGTTTTTCCTGTAATTTTTCAATAGAAGGAAGCGGGTAAGGCGTATCTATATCCAATTTGAATTCAGACATGATAGCCAGATGGTCCCATAGCTTATGCCTGAAATCAGGCACGTCGCGTAAATGGGGATACAAGTTACCCATCACGTCAATAACTGTTTTGGCGGCTCTGGTACGTTCGGTACGGTCTTCAATCGTTAACAGATAATCTACCATTTTCTGAATGTTCCGTCCGTATTCGGGGAGTAATAGTTTCTTTTTTTGGGTATTATATTCGAATTCTTCCATATACAATGGTTTAGTAAACAATTAAAGTTATCAGCTATATCGGGTCATAGCATTATGATATCAGAACCCATGATATTCGGAATTTATAGCCTCGTGAAGTTTGGAAATATGCATCAAGACTGTACCGAAATTATGAATAAGTTAATAGACCTCAGATTTTGCAACAAATATAAGCTTTTTACCGATGTGATAATTAATTTTAATCTTGTTGTGTGAATAATTTTGCAAATTTTAACAATAAGGTTCGGGTTCCGCCTTCGGCAAAAGCGACTTTTGCTTTCTTTTGTACACCCAGTCCTTCTATATGGATGACTTTTCCTGCACCAAATGTAGGATGATAGATGATCATATCAGGAACAACCTGATTTGAATCTATGGGTTTTAGTTTAGAATGGTCCATTTCAGGTAGATTCACTTTGGCTTTATTCAAGGTGATGACAGGTCTCTGAATTTTTGTACGGTTTGGATCTGTACGTAATTTGAAAGTAGAAGGTTCATCACGTAGTGGAGTGTAGCCTTCCAGGAATTCGTTGTCTATTTCTGCAATGAACCGGGAAGGCCGGGAGGATACAATCTGTCCGTTTTTGTATCTGGAAGTAGCAAAGGACATAAAAGCCCGTCTTTCTGCTCGTGTCAGGGCTACATAAAATAAACGGCGTTCTTCTTCCAGGGCTGCTGGTGAGATGGTACACTGCTGAGCGGGAAAGAGGTCTTCTTCCAGGCCTGTGATGAAGACATTGGCAAATTCCAGTCCTTTAGAGGAGTGGATGGTCATGAGAGTGACCTTATTTTGGTCTTCCTCTTTTTCTCCGTCCTGGTCTGTTAACAGGGCTACACCTTCCAGAAAAGCCGGTAGTTTGTCGTTCTTCCCTTCTTTATAAGCTGTTTCACTGAAATCCTTAATTCCGTTTAAAAGTTCCTGTATGTTTTCTTTGCGGGAAATTCCTTCCGGGGTGTCATCATTCGAAAGATCATCAAGGATTCCCGAGGAACGGGCAATAATGATGGCTGCATCATAGGCATTTTCCTGGCTGATCAGTTCCTTAAAGCGTTCAATCAGATTCCCGAATTTCTGTAATTTAGCCGTTGTACCGGCGTTAAAGGCATGGCCCACTTTATTCAGGTTGCACAATACGGTCCACATACTGACCCGGTATTGTCCTGCAATTTCACGGATTTTGTCTACTGTTGAATCTCCGATGCCCCGTCGCGGATAGTTGATGATCCGTTTAAAGGCTTCTTCATCATTCTGGTTAACTGTAAGCCGGAAATAGGCTAACAGGTCCTTGACTTCTTTACGTTGATAGAAAGATTGTCCCCCGTAAATTTTATAAGGAATGTTTCTTTTCCGGAGGGCTTCTTCCAGGATACGCGATTGGGCATTGGTGCGGTAAAGAATGGCAAAATCACTATAATCTTGTTGCTCATAATTAGCCAGACGGAAGATTTCATTCGTAACCTGAAATCCTTCTTCTTTGTCGGACAGAGCACGTAATACTTTTATTTTTTCACCTTCTTCATTTTCGGAAAAGGTGTGTTTGGGTATTTGTTCTTTATTTTTGCTGATGACACAATTGGCAGCATTGACAATGGTTGTGGTTGAACGATAATTTTGTTCCAGTTTGTATAATTTGCAGTCCGGGTAATCGTTTTTGAAATTGAGTATGTTTTCAATCCTTGCGCCCCGGAAAGAGTAGATACTCTGGGCGTCGTCTCCGACTACGCAGATATTGTGGTGTTGTTCTGACAATTTTTTGATAATCAGGTATTGCGAATAATTGGTGTCTTGATACTCATCCACCAGGATATAGCTGAATTTTTGCTGATATTTTGCCAGTATGTCCGGATGGTCCCGGAAGAGAATGTTGGTTTCCAGAAGCAGGTCGTCGAAATCCATGGTATCACTTTGACGGCAATGTTGCTGATAGCGTTTGTAAATCTCGCCGAGCAGGGGACGTTTGGCTGCTGTATCTTCCGATAAGATCCGGGAGGATTGGGCGTAACTCTGGGCGACAACCAAATTGTTTTTAGCCATGGAAATCCGCCCCAGAATGACACTGGGTTTGTAAATTTTGTCATCCAGTTTAAGATCTTTAACGATGGCTTTGATCAGGTTTTTAGAATCCTGGGTATCGTAAATTGTATAACTGGAGCTGTAACCGATGTTTTCAGCTTCAAAACGCAGGATTTTAGAAAAAATAGAATGAAAGGTACCCATCCACAGGTTTGCTGCAATTTCTGAACCCACGAGCTCAGCTATACGTTTTTGCATTTCCCGGGCTGCTTTGTTGGTAAAAGTCAGGGCCAGTATTTTGTAAGCGGGTACTCCTTGGCTAAGCAGTTGGGCTATCCGGTATGTCAATACACGGGTTTTTCCCGAACCTGCCCCGGCAATGACCAGAGAAGCACCTTCTGTATTTAGAACGGCAGCTTGCTGGTTGTGATTTAATTCATGAATAAAATCCACGTTGTGTTTCTGATTTATGGTTTCCGTTTGCAAAATTAAAAATTAATCCCTACTCAGGCAAAATAGATTGCTCATCTCTTTTTATTGTTCTGTGTTAATAGGTAATTGTAATTTTGTCCTGTATATTTTTATTTTTAATCTCTAAAATATGGCCTTCAAAAGAGGTGGCTGGGGCAGCTTTTACTTTTTTACCGTTTACTTTTACAATTAATCCAGGTTTGGTATGGGGTAATTCTATCTGATAGCTCCGTTTTTTTACCTGACCTTTGTAAACACCTTGAGTTGGGTGTATGGTAATTTCCGTCCGGCCATTCTTTAAACTATATTCTAAACGGGTTTCTGCATATTGTCCTTGCTCATAGTCTGTAGTGATACCGTCATCTTCGTATAAGGAATAACTGTTGCAGCAACCTTCATCTCCCGGATAGCAACGGATAATCAGTTTTGTCAATGGAGTAGAAGTC
>URJC01000085.1 GCA_900548135.1 uncultured Odoribacter sp.
TACTACCCGTGTCATTGACTTTGATCAGGATGCCAGTATGGAGCAGAAAAAAAGAGAAGGTTATTTTTAATTTCAAAAAATTAAAAATAAATGACAAGGAGGACCAAACTCTCAAGTAACGATAAAAGATTAAACACATGGAAAAATTAAATATAAAAGAATTCCTGGATCAGGACGAAAAAAAAGACCTCTTACGTTTGTTGACTGCAGGATCGGTAGATGATGGCAAATCTACCTTGATCGGTCGTTTATTATTCGATAGCAAAAAACTATACGAAGATCAGCTGGATGCGTTGGAAAGAGATACCAAACGCTACGGCAATGCTGGCGAAAATATCGACTATGCCCTATTGCTGGACGGACTAAAAGCTGAACGCGAACAAGGTATTACCATCGATGTTGCCTACCGCTATTTTTCTACTAATAAACGCAAATTTATCATAGCTGACACCCCGGGACATGAACAATACACCCGTAATATGATTACAGGTGGTTCAACTGCCAATCTGGCTATTATCCTGGTGGATGCACGTACCGGAGTGATTACTCAAACCCGCCGGCATACCTATCTTGTTTCCTTACTAGGTATCAAACATGTTATCCTGGCAGTTAATAAAATGGACCTCGTGGGCTATGATCAAAACGTATTCAACAAAATTGTCAGTGATTACCGTGAGTTTGCTGAACCTCTGGGAATTCCGGATATTACCTGTATCCCACTTTCAGCCTTAAAAGGAGATAATGTAGTTGAAGCTTCTGAAAATATGAAATGGTATACTCAAAAACCATTACTGGAATTTCTGGAAACGATACATATTGACAGTGACAAAAATTTCGCTGATCTTCGTTTTCCGGTACAATATGTACTACGTCCGAATCTGGATTTCCGTGGTTTCAGCAGTACAGTTGCCTCGGGAATCATCCGTAAAGGAGATGAAGTTGTCGCCTTGCCTTCTATGAAACGTTCTAAAGTAAAATCTATTGTAACCTACGATGGAGAACTGGACTATGCTTTCCCTCCCCAGGCAGTTACTGTCACTTTAGAAGACGAAATAGATATTTCCCGCGGAGAAATGCTGGTACATCCGGATAATCTTCCTATTATTGACCGTAATTTTGAAGCAATGCTAGTGTGGATGGATGAGAAAAAAATGGACCCGGAACAACAATTCTTTATCAAACATACGACAAACTTAACCCGTGTGAAAATTGATCGAATCCGCTATAGGGTAAATATCAATACGTTAGAACAATCTCCTACCGACGCTCTGACATTAAATGAAATTGCACGTGTTATTTTCACAAGTAGTAAACCTTTATTTTTTGATCCTTATCAAAAGAACAAAAATACAGGAGCTTTCATTTTGATAGATCCTATCACAAACAATACCTGTGCCGTAGGAATGATTATCGATAAGGTTGAAATGAAAGACATGCAAGAATTTGAAATCCCCGAAATCAGTCTTTCCAAACTAGGTATAGGAGAAGAGCATTTTGCAGCCATTGAAAAAGTAGCCAAGGAACTGGACAGACAAGGCATTGCAATAAAGGTAAGCCAGTAATGAAGGCAAGATTTTGTGGAAAAACAAGTGTTCAACTTAGCTCACTTTGCAATTATTATCTTAATCGTTAATCATTCATCATTTATTGTTAATGGGTTTACTAGAATTTCAAAAACTGCCAGTCAATACGTTAGTAGGTGCAGACTGGAAAACATTTAAAGAAATAACTAAAGGACAGAAAATAGAGAAAGGGTATAAAACTAAATATGTTCTGACAAAAGCTATATGCTGGTTACTAAGTTCTCTCAAACCTATTCAAGACCGGAGATACAACAAACGTCTGAAAGACAAAGCAATCAACATGGAGCCAGTGTTTATCCTGGGTCATTGGCGGAGCGGGACTACTTTTGTTCACAACGTACTTGCTTGGATATACTACGACTTATCAGACTGTATTCCCACATATAATGATGTGGGGCCAACCTATGTTTAAGAAGACCATGGCCTGGTTGATGCCTGATAAACGTCCGACTGACAACATGGAATTAAATGTGGATTTACCACAGGAAGAAGAATTTGCTTTGTCAAATATGATGCCCTGTTCCTATTACAATTTTTGGTTTTTACCTCAAAATATGTTAGAGTATTGTGATCGTTTTCTGACAATGAAAACGGCAACTCTGCAAGAGCACCAGATTTTTAAGGAAACCTTTATGAAACTGATTAAGATTTCTCTCTGGAACACCAAAGGGAGTCAGTTTTTGAGTAAAAATCCACCACATACCGGAAAAGTAAAGGAAATCCTGGAAATGTTTCCTAATGCTAAATTCATCTACTTAATGCGTAACCCATATACTGTATTTGAATCAACCCGGAGTTTTTTCAATAATACGATTCTTCCATTGCAACTGCAAAAAATAGCTCCGGAAGAAATGGAAAGTAATATTCTGGAAGTTTATACCCGTTTATACCAAACATACGAATCAGAAAAAAAACTTATTCCGGAAGGTAACCTGATTGAAATTAGATTTGAAGATTTTGAAACTGATCCAATGGGTATGACAGAAAAAATTTACCAAACCCTCTCTATTCCTGGATTTGAATCAGCCAAGACAGATATTGCAGCTTATCTGGATAAGAAAAAAGGATATAAGAAAAATACTTATAAGTACGAGCCCCGGACCATTGAATTAGTAGAAAAGCATTGGAAGTTTGCCCTGGACAAATGGGGATATAAATTATAATTTCTTACAAGACTCACAGAAATACACAGCTGGATTTACCTTGTGCTCTGTGAGTCCTGGCGGAAAACTTACAAATTAAAAGCAATACCAACCTTGACTCCCAGATCTTGTAATGCTGGTAAGTTACCGGTTTTTACACTATATTGGTATTGCACGGCAAGATTCAACCCGACTTGCTCACAAAAGGGGATGATCAATCCGGCTTCCGGAGCCAATGCCAATTGCCAACCTTTTTCTTTAGCTAACAAATCTCCTATTTCCAAACGTGTTTCTGCCCAATTACACCCTATTCCCATCCCCACATAAGGCAATACGGCAGCATCCCCCTTAGTCAAATGATAACGGATATCAGCCAAGACAGGAATTACATTCAGATACCTGAACTGGTCTCCCGTTATGCTTACCTTTTCACTATTCAAAATAAAATCATTTGTCTTATAATCCAAATGCTTATAGTAAGTATTCCACCCTATACTTAACCCTACCGTCCAATGTGCGCTAATAAAATGATGATATTCCAGGTCTCCTCCCCTGAAGCTCATTTGGGAAATAAAATCATGACTATCGCCCAGAGGAGTAGACAACCTATAATTAATATTGAGTATTTGAGCATCTGCCCGGTCTATTATACCTACAGAAAACAGGATCAGTAAAATATATATCTTTTTCATGACTAGACAAGTTAAAATTTAAATAACAATCGCCTTCATTAATCCGTCAATTCCCCCGTCCGCAAATAAGGAGACTGGATAAAACACTGATTGATACTTCTCTCCAGACGATCACATATATAAACACTACTACCGGCAAGAATCCCTGTATTAACAGCAGACCATAATACCGGAATATGTTTAGATTCAGGATCTGCGTTTTTTACATCCAGCATATCAATTACCAAAGTACCTTTATCATAGGCATAATAAGTATAACTGCCCCCATACCAAGGATACCAGGGATAAAACCCTCCCCAGGCTCCCCCCCAACCAAACCAATCCCATCCAGGATACCAACCCCAATAATTTCCCCAAGTCGTATAATTAAAAAACGGAGTTGCAAAAGCAGTCACAGTAACTACAAAATCCGGCACTTCTGTTTCTGCCTCTTCAGTTGTCAGCAATTTATAATTACGATCTGTAAAATTCTGCTTAATTAATCCGGTCAGTTGATCACTGACCTTCTTATCAATCCGCGCAGTATCCCCGTCAGGCTGGATAAATACTATTGAGTCAGGCATTACAAAAGTAGTATAAAGTGCAAAATTCACCTGATCATCATAATGGGTCAAAGCAATATCTTTTTCATGTACATATTCCGGTCCCTCCGGATAACACCCACTCATCCCAACCCCAATCAGGATAAGCATTCCTAAAATCAATAATTTTTTCATACTTAAATTGTTTTTGATAAAACATATAATTTTTTATTTTCCCGTTAAAAAAATTATCAATATTCATGCCGGCAAGCCACAAATAAAGTATAAAAATTCTTTATTCCAGTTACTTCAAAATTCCGGCACATGCTTCAAAAACTTTCTTCAAAGCCCTGTCCCAAAACTTGTCCCCCACACAACCAACAAAAAATAACTATAAATTTTATGATTCAAAATTTAATTATACAATGATATTAGTCACCCGGTTTACTGTTATTAATGTTCCATATTCATCCCGGATTTCTACCTGAACGACATGGGTACGCTTACCCCGATGAATAAATATACCTTTTGCCGTAACATATCTTCCCTGTGCCTGCTTCATATGATTACCATTAACTTCGATACCAAAAACATGAAACCGCAATTCCTCTGGCACAGACATAGAACTCAAAGCCCCTCCTACTGTTTCAGCCAAAGCCATATTTGCCCCCCCATGTAATGCACCGTCCGGACGGCAAGTACGCCGGTCTATCGGCATCCGCATCTCCAACCATCCCTCTCCGGCTGCTGTAAACTCCATCCCTAAATTATCTACTAATGTATTTTTACAAAGCTCATTTATTTGCTTCAAATCATTTTCCATAACGGTTGAAAATAAGGAAAAAATTATGATTCATATTCAGTTTTCCGCTTCGGATTCATGGGAAACCATCCTTTTTTTACCCTTCCTTTTTGCTCAAAAATCTCCAATATTGTCCAAAATGAAGAAAAAGCAAAAACTCCTAACAATGATGACCAGAATACTTCACGCACATACAAGGCGGCCACAATACCTACAATTCCCAATACTAAAAACACCCACCAACAACGGGTTCCAAAATAGTATTCACATTTAATGACAACCGGATGAAAAACACCTATGATCAAAAAAGTACAAATACCTATGATCAAGCCAGTTAAATTATAAGTTTCTAAAAAATCCATCTTTTATATTTCATTTCTCCAAATGTAGAACTTTCTAAGTAAAAACCCATGCGGCATTTCAGAAAATTACCTTCTCTAAAGGTATGAAACAAAAAATTCATTCTATAACATTCCGGGAAATAGAATCACATTATTAATAAATTACAGTCATTTCATTCAGAACTGTTTACCTGATAAAAACAGATTATATATGATTAATGTTTATATAACCTCTCTGTATTCAGTAAAATTTTCCTACATTTGTATAAGATGGCGTAAGCGAATAAACTCTGATTAATATACTGAAAATCATTATAATACTATGACACCACTAAAAGAAGGCGATAAAGCACCTTTTTTCAAAGGGCTGAATCAGGATGGCAAAGAAATCAGCCTGGATGATTTCAAAGGTAAAAAACTGATCCTCTATTTTTATCCCAAAGATAATACATCGGGTTGTACGGCAGAAGCCTGTAGCCTGAATGAGGATTATGACACCCTTACTGCTAAAGGGTTTGAAGTAGTCGGCGTCAGTCCCGATTCTGCCACTTCACATCAGAAATTCATCGCAAAATACAACCTCTCATTCAACCTAATCGCTGATACAGAGAAAAAAATCTTACAAGACTATGGTGTATGGGGAGAAAAATCCATGTATGGACGTAAATATATGGGCGTATTCCGGACTACCTTTATCATTAATGGAGAAGGAATAATTGAACAAGTAATCACCAAAGTGGATACTAAAAATGCAGCAAGTCAAATCATGAATCATTATTAAATTCAAATATATGGCAGAGAAAGAAAAAAATCTTGAAAAACTAAAAGCTCTCCAGCTGACTCTCGACAAGATTGAAAAGAACTTCGGTAAAGGAAGTATCATGAAACTTGGTGACAATCAAGTTGAGAACATACCCGTGATTCCCTCCGGTTCTATTGCACTCGACAAAGCATTAGGTGTGGGCGGTTACCCTAAAGGCAGGGTGATTGAAATTTACGGACCAGAATCTTCCGGTAAGACAACCCTGGCCATTCACGCCATCGCGGAAGCACAAAAACAGGGTGGAATAGCAGCTATTATTGATGCAGAACATGCTTTTGACCGGACATACGCAGAAAAATTAGGCGTAGATGTGGAAAATTTGTTCATTTCCCAGCCAGATAACGGAGAACAAGCGCTGGAAATTGCCGATCAATTGATCCGTTCAGCAGCGATTGATATCATTGTGATTGACTCTGTGGCAGCTTTGACTCCTAAAGCTGAAATCGAAGGTAATATGGGAGATAGTGTCATGGGGTTACAAGCCCGTTTGATGTCCCAGGCTTTACGTAAACTGACAAGCACAATCAGTAAAACCAATACTTGCTGTATCTTTATCAATCAATTGCGTGATAAAATCGGTGTCATGTTCGGTAATCCCGAAACGACAACCGGTGGTAACGCATTGAAATTCTATTCATCAGTACGTCTGGATATCCGGAAAATCGGCCCCATCAAAGACGGGGAAGAAATTCTAGGTAATCATACCCGCGTGAAAGTTGTGAAAAACAAAGTAGCGCCCCCATTCCGGAAAGCAGAATTTGACATCATGTACGGAGAAGGTATTTCCCAATCCGGAGAGATTGTCGACCTGGGAGTTGAATGTAATGTGATTAAGAAAAGCGGTAGCTGGTTTTCTTATGGAGAAAACAAATTAGGACAAGGCCGGGAAACTGTAAAACAATTAATCATGGATAATCCCGAGTTGGCCGAAGAACTGAAACGTAAAATCGTATCCGCACTGAACGGTATTACCGAAGAACCATCACTTGGTTCAGAAGACGGGATCAGTGGAAACGAAGCTTAACAAAGAGATTAATTAAGGTGTGTCAAAATAAATTTTGACACACCTTATTGATTATATAATCATTATTTACAGCATGAAAAAAACAGTATTACCTATTTTATTCATCCTATCCCTTATGGCATGTCATGACAAAAACGAACCGGTTTCAGCCGGCAAGGGATATACCCCTGATAAAATCAAACTGGAATCAGACGTGATGACACCCGAAGTATTGTGGTCTTTCGGGAGAATCGGAAACGTTAACGTATCGCCGGACGGAACAAAAGCCGTGTACGATCTCACTTATTTC
This sequence comes from uncultured Odoribacter sp., assembly GCA_900548135.1. GTDB lineage: Bacteria > Bacteroidota > Bacteroidia > Bacteroidales > Marinifilaceae > Odoribacter. The sequence continues at coordinate 7,218 of URJC01000085.1, forward strand.
AATAAAGAAGAAGACCGTAGTTATACAGATTTATATGTGATGTCACTTGCTGATGGCAAATCCATCCGCCTGACCAATACGGATTATAATGAGTCCGATGCCAACTGGACACCGGATGGCAGGTACATCACCTATCTGGCACAAGGACAGTTATGGGAAATGAACCCGGACGGAACCAATCCTCGTCAGATTACTAACGTCAAAGACGGAATTAACGGATATGTGTATGCGCCTGATATGTCAAAAATAGTCTATCTGAAAGATGTCCGGCTTGAACCTACGGTACAGGACCTTTATCCGGATCTTCCCAAAGCTAAAGCCCGGATCATCAATGACCAGTTCTACCGCCACTGGAATGATTGGGTGGATGCTTATACGCATCTTTTTATAGCTGACTATACTCCCTCACAAGTAATCAGTGAAGGAAAAGACATCATGAAAGACGAACGCTGGGAATCGCCGGTACGTCCCTGGGGAGGCACAGAACAATTAGCCTGGACAAAAGACGGAAAAAAGTTAATCTATACCTGCCGGAAAAAAGTCGGGATAGACTATGCAGAATCGACCAATACCGACCTTTATGCCTATAACACAGAAAATGGAGAGACCACCAATCTCACAGAAGGAATGATGGGTTACGATAAAAATCCGGTGATCTCCCCCGACGGTAAATACATGGCGTGGGAAAGTATGGAACGGGAAGGGTATGAAGCAGATAAAATCCGGTTGTTTGTCATGGATTTAACAACAGGCGACAAACAAGATTTTACAGAAGAATTTGACCAAAATGCTGAAGGTTTAAAATGGGGAGATAATAACACCATTTGGTTTATTTCTGACTGGCACGCCACCGATGAAATTTATTCTTTGGATATCCCGACAGGTAAAATCACCAAACTTACTGATGGGATACATAACTACACTTCTGTTATTCCAGCCGGCAATCTGTTGATCGCAACCAAACAATCCATGAGCAAACCAACAGAAATTTACAAAGTAGATCCCAAAACAGGAAAAGATGAAGAACTATCTTTTGTCAATAAACCTATTTTAGATCAGCTTACAATGGGAAAAGTTGAAAAACGTTGGATTAAAACCACAGACAACAAAGACATGCTGGTATGGATGATTTACCCGCCTCATTTCGATGTGAACAAAAAATATCCGGCCCTACTCTATTGTGAAGGAGGTCCACAAAGTACGGTGAGCCAGTTTTGGAGCTATCGATGGAACTTTCAGCAAATGGCTGCCAACGGATATATCATTGTAGCACCTAACCGTCGTGGTTTACCCGGTTTCGGACAAGAATGGCTTGAACAAATCAGCGGGGATTATTCCGGACAAAATATCAAGGATTATTTTTCAGCTATTGACGAAGCTAAGAAAGAGCCGTATATAGATGAAAACCGACTAGGATGCATCGGGGCTTCTTATGGTGGTTACTCGGTATACTACCTTGCAGGCCACCACGATAAACGTTTTAAAGCATTTATTGCTCACTGTGGAATTTTTGACCTGAAAATGCAATATTATACAACCGAAGAGATGTGGTTTGCAAACTGGGATATGGGAGGAGCTCCCTGGGAAAAAGATAACAAGATTGCTCAACGTACTTTTGCGAATTCTCCGGACTTATT
>URJC01000086.1 GCA_900548135.1 uncultured Odoribacter sp.
ATCAGGCTGGATCGGACCTGCCGTATTGAAAAACTTCGGTACTCGTATCATACTTCGGCGTTTAGGTGCAACAGTTTAGGCAAAAATAAAAAAATTCATTCACTTTACAGCAGGAACAAACCGTTTTTATCCGCATCAATAAAGAACCGGACAGCCTATTCCTCTGCTATTTTAAGAGATTTTCTTATCATTTATTTTAACTCGGATTAACCGTCGATTCTGTCAAAGCACACAAAAAACGGGGGAAACAAATATTGAAGGAAAGGCTGAAAGGTTTAATGGCCTTCTGCCGGGCAAAATTCCTGCAACCGCACTATACGCCGAAAAGTACAAGTTTGAGATTATTCCGCAATATCGCCATGGCCCGTTTGAAATGAGTCTTCACTGTAGTTTCTGCAATATCCATCTGTGTTGCAATTTCTTTGATCTTTTTCTTCTCGACAATATGAAGTAATACGACTTCCTTTTGTTTTTCAGGTAATGTATCCAGAATAGTTTTCAGACGTTCATGAATATCTTCATCGATTTCCGGATCTTCGATACCGGAGAACAACATCGCTTCGATGATTTTATCCTGATGCTTACCTTGAATTTCCAGATCCCGCAAATAATTCAGGCAATTGTTCCGGATAATACCGAGCATATAATAAAATACGGGTTGTTTTTCATCATATCTTTCCAGGTGATCCCACAAAGACAGAAAAGCATCCTGTACCAAGTCTTCCGCTTGTTTCCAGTCGTAAAGATAACGCATGGCATAATGCTGCAAAGGCAGAAACGAAGTTTTATACAATTCATGAAAAGCATCCAGATCTCTTTTTTTTATCCGAAACCTTAAATTACTTTTTTCTATGTATTGCTCTATTCTTGCCATGATATTTCCGGCAAAGATAATTTTTTTCTATTATACGGTGTCCTCCATTTTCAGATTCCAAGTTAATTATATAAAAAAGAAAGCGTGGTCTATGGAAAAAAATTCGATTCGTTGGGAAGTATTATTGAAAGGCGCCCGCGGAACATTGTCTTCTGAAGAAGAAATCATTTTTCAAAAGTGGTTGGCCCGGGATATACGGCATAAAACCTATTACGAGAAAATGTGCCGGGTTTGGTCGTCGGACAATACAACTTACGATTTGCATACCGATGTGGCTGAAATGATAGTCCGTTTTGACGATTATGTCCGGAATAAGCGGAAAGCAAGGCGCCGGAAGATACTGAGGAATGTATACCGTTCGGTAGCCTGCCTGTTGATTCTGCTGACTGTAGGTGGAGGGATCATGTTATTGAAGAAAGACAAACGGGAAATGGAAACCGCAAACCGGATTGCCGGATCTATCTTGCCGGGCCAGGGGAAAGCCATTATTCTTCTACCGAACGGCGAAAAAGTAGATATCGCTTCGTTAAGCGATTCTTTATCCTACCGGACAGCAGGCTTTACGGTCGAAAAGGATTCCGGGATAATCAGATATATGAAACAACAGCAAGCCCGGACAGATTATCACACGATCGTTATACCGATAGGAGGAGAATATCAGGTGAAGCTGAGCGACGGGACGACGGTATGGCTAAATTCAGATTCGCGGTTGAAAATCCCGACGGCCTTTGCGGGAAACGAAAGAAGAGTTTTTTTATCGGGAGAAGCTTATTTCGATGTGGTGAAAAACGACCGTAAACCTTTTATCGTGGAAACAGATTTGGGAAATATAAAAGTTTATGGAACAGAGTTTAATGTAAAGCGTTATTCCGCCGACAGACAATTGAAAGCAACTCTGGTGGAAGGCTCCATCGGATTCAGTAACGATCATGTAGCAGAACTGAAACTTCAGCCCGGCTATCAGTTAAGCCTTACCGAAGGGAAAAGTGAACCTACTGTGAAAAAAGTAAAGGTATATAATGAAATAGCCTGGAAAGATCAACGCTTTTGTTTTGAAAACAGAACCCTGGAATCGATAGCCCGGGATATGGAAAGATGGTATAATGTAAAAATCGTTTTCGAAGATCCGGTATTGCAACAGCTGCAATTCTCGGGTTCTTTGAGCCGGTACGGAGAGATTGAGACTTTACTGCATTTTTTTGAAGAAAGTGCAGATATTACATTTGAGATCGATCACCATACAATTATTGTAAAAAGAAAATAAAAAAATAGAGAATGCTTCTGTAGTCGGCAAACTTTAGAGCGCATTCTCTACACATTCATTCATATTAACGAACTAATAACAAATGTATGAAAAAAAAAGCACCTGACAGGTATTTCTTACCTGAATTCTTAAGAAAAATGTTAGCGGCAGTGTACTTGCTGTTCATTGTTTCGTTGTCTTATGCGGCGGCAGATAATGACACCCAATTAATCACATTTGCCGTGAAATCTGAAAATTTAAATGATGTTCTGATTAAATTTAAAGATCAGACCGGTGTCGATATTTTATTCAACAAACAACTTATCGGGAACCGGAAGTGTAATGATTTTGAAGTCGTAAATCAACCTGTTGAGGTAATACTGAGCAAAATCCTGGAAGGTACAGGGTTCGTTTTTTCGAAAGTGGACGGAGTGTATGTCATCAAAAAAAGTACAGAAAAAATCGTTCAACCGGTAGAGCCTCTGTCGATTTCCGGCGTAGTGACCGGCACGGATGGAGTACCCTTACCCGGGGTGACCGTTTTGGTAAAAGGGACTTCTCTGGGAGGTGCAACCGATACAGAAGGGAAATTTAAATTATCGCTTCCTTCACAAGAAAATATAGTCCTGGTATTTTCGTTCGTCGGCATGCAAACCAAAGAGGTCCCTTATAAAGGCGAATCCGAAATAAAAGTGACCCTGCAAACCGACGTAACTGAAATGGAACAGGTTGTCGTTACCGGTATTTTTACCCGTAAAGCAGAGAGTTATACCGGTGCTGCAACGACCATAAAGAAAGAAGAACTACAGAAAATGGGGAACCAAAATGTTTTACAATCCCTGAAAAGTTTAGACCCGGCTTTTCATATTATAGAAAACAATGATTTCGGTTCGGATCCGAACAAAGCCCCCCAAATCCAGTTGCGCGGACAACAATCCATGCCCGATATAAAAGGGACTTATAATGGAAACCCCAATCAGCCGCTTTTCATTTTGGACGGTTTCGAAACGGATATTACAACAGTTTACGATTTGGATATGAACCGGGTAGAAACGATTGTATTACTGAAAGATGCCGCAGCTAAAGCAATATACGGAGCCAAAGCGGCCAATGGCGTAGTGGTTATTGAAACCCGTCAGCCGAAAGCCGGGAAGATGAGGATATCGTACAAAGGAGATCTGAGCCTGACGGTTCCAGACCTTACAGGTTATAATCTTTGTGATGCACGTGAAAAATATGAAGTAGATAAGGCACACGGCCGTTATTCAGATCCCTGGTTTTGGGAACAATATCTGAACCAGATCAAGTCGGAAATAGAACGCGGCGTGAATACAGATTGGCTGGCCCAACCGCTGCGTACCGGTGTCGGACACCGGCATTCTCTGTATTTGGACGGAGGAGACGAACATTTACGCTATGGCGTAGACTTGCTTTATAATGAAATCAAGGGGGTGATGAAAGGATCAGACCGGAAAACGTTCACGGGAGGAATTACCCTGGCTTACCGTTATAAAGACTTATTGTTCAGAAATCAGTTGAGTACCACTCTCAACCGGGCCAATGATTCTCCCTATGGTTCTTTCGACGAATATGCAAAACTGAATCCCTATTGGACACCTTATGATGAAAACGGGGATTTGAAGCAAATTGCCGGTTCTACCGGAGGAGGAGGCCTGGTTGGGGTAACCTGTGGGAATCCGCTATGGAATGCTTCTATCGGTACTAAAAATTTCAGTAAATATACCAGTATTACCAATAATTTTTATATCGAATGGCAGGCTTTGACCGCATTGAAGTTTATCGGACGTTTGGGATTATCGAAAACCCTCAATGCAAGGGAAGACTTTTATCCGGCCTCACATACCAGATTCCTGGGATATTCGGAAGATAAATTTTTTGAAAAAGGCACATACAGTAAACTGGAGGGAGAAAGCAGCAATGTCAATATGGATATAACAGCCAATTATTCCTTATTATCAGATAAGCATCAACTTTTTCTGAACCTGAACTACAAGATGGAACAAAGCCGTTCTGAAGAAGTTACTTTCACCATGGTCGGTTTTCCGAATGACAAGAACGGTTTTATCACTTCGGGTCTCGGATTCAACAAGAGCGATTATCCTCCTACCGGCAATGAGTCCATCAGCCGTGAAATAGGTGTTTTGTCCGCTTTAAACTATTCGTACGACGATCGTTACCTGGCCGATTTGTCCTGGCGTGCCAGTGCGTCTTCCCGTTTCGGACAAGATAAACGGTGGGGACAGTTCTGGTCGGCAGGTATCGGCTGGAATTTTCATAAAGAACATTTTATGGAGCAGGCAGAGTGGCTGAAACAATTTAAACTACGGGCCTCAACCGGTTATACCGGAGCCCAGAATTTCAATCCATACCAGGCTTTAGCCATGTTCAGTTACAATCAGACCCAAGCCTACGACAACTGGATCGGTTCTCATTTAATGGCCCTGCCCAACGATGACCTGAAATGGCAGAAAACCCAGGATTACAATATCGGATTCGACCTGAATCTCTGGGGACGTCTTATGATTGTATACGATTATTATGTGCAGCAAACCAAAGATCAGTTGCTGGCCTTGACTATTCCTCCTTCTATGGGATTTACCAGCTATATGGAAAATATCGGAAGTACGGAAAATAAAGGAATGGAACTGAAGTTAAATGCCCATTTGTTATATGATGTGGAAAACGACCGTTATTTAAGTACTTCTTTCTCTATTGCCAAAAATACGAATAAGTTGAAAAAAATATCGAATGCGTTGAGAAGTTACAACGACGAGGTCGATAACGAAATATTGGATGGAAATACCAACAGACCCCAGACCCGTTTTATCGAAGGTTCGTCTATGAATGCTATCTGGGCTGTCCGTTCGCTGGGTATCGATCCGGCTACAGGAGATGAGATTTTCCTGACAAAGGATGGAGAAACAACGACAGAATGGAAAGCCGAAGATCAGGTGGTTTGCGGCGACGCCATGCCCGAATGTTCGGGTACTTTCGGAATAAATATGGATTACCGGGGAATTTTCCTGAACATGTCTTTTTATTATCAATTCGGCGGTCAAATTTACAACCAGACCCTGGTCGACCGGGTCGAGAATGCCAATGTCGGACTGAATGTCGACAAACGGATTTACAATGCCGTTTGGAAAAAACCGGGTGACCGGGTCGATTTTTCTTATAATCCCTACAGGCTGACTAAACCCAGTTCCCGTTTTGTACAGGATTTGAATGAATTGCGTTTGTCATCTTTAAATGTGGGATATGATTTCCGGCATTGTACTTTTCTGAAAAAGAGCCGGCTGCAACAATTAAAGGCCAGTTTTTATATGGATGATGTGTTCCGGGCTTCTACAGTAAAAACAGAACGCGGGTTGACTTATCCGTTCGCCCGTACTTTCTCGTTCTCTTTACAAGCAACCTTTTAATCGATGAATACAATGATACGAATACAAAAAACAAAAAATATACTCGGCATTTTATTCTTTTCCCTGTTGAGTGTTTCCTGTCAGGAATGGCTGGATGTCAGTCCGAGTACGGAAGTAAAATATGACGATCTGTTCAGTTATAAGAACGGTTTTAAAGATCAATTGACCGGAGTATATACCGCTTTATGTTCGGAAAATCTTTATGGAGTTGAACTAGGCTTCGGTATGCTCGATGTGTTGGGACAACAATATTATCTCTGGTCTGCCGCTGCTAACGGACCTTATTACAATCTGCATCGTTTCGAATACGATAACTCAAGGATCGAAGCTACTATCAATACGATTTGGACAGATATGTATAACGCCGTCGCCAATGTCAATATTCTATTGCAAGGTCTGGCAGATCACCGCGGCGTACTTGCAGAGAATGAAGAAAAAATTTACGAAGGGGAGGCTTATGCTTTGCGTGCTTTTCTACATTTCGACCTGCTTCGTTTATTCGGCAAGAGTTATGTAAGCGGAGCCGACGAAAAGGCAATTCCTTACGTGAAAGCGATCTCAAAGAAAGTCACCCCCTTGTCCACGGTTTCAGAAGTCCTCGATATGGTCGCCGGAGATTTGGAGAAAGCGGCAGCTTTACTGGAAGAAGATCCTATAAAGACCGGACAGGCTACAACGTCTTTTCTGGGAACCCGCAGTTTTCATCTCAACTATTATGCAGTCCGGGCTTTGCTGGCACGTGTTTATTTGTATAAAAACGATAAAGTCAATGCTTTGAAAAATGCACGGGAAGTGATTCTTTCAGAAAAATATCCGTGGGTAAGTAAAGGAGCTGTGGCTACCTCCGACCGCAAGGACCGTGACGGGATCTTCTTGCCGGAATGTATATGGATGCTGAATAATACCAGATTGAAAACATTGACAGAAACCTATTTAAAAGAGAGTGACAATACGCTGTATTGCAATGGTAGTGTTATCGACGAAATTTTTGAAAGCCAGACATATGGTGGTCTGGACTGGAGATATATTTATTATTTCGAGCGTCCCGACTGGTATTGGTTAAGTAACAAATTGTATCAGTATACCACCTCCGCCTACAATAACCGTCAACCCCTATTACGTCTCAGTGAAATGTACCTGATTGCAGCAGAGTGTGCCACATCTAAAAAAGAAGCGGTGGAGTATCTCAATACCTTACGTCAGCACAGAGGCTTTGAAGAGTCCCATAATCTGAAAGAAAATGTGGCGGACGAATATTTGCAGACAGCTATCGGAAAAGAATACCGGAAGGAATTTATCGGCGAAGGACAATGGTTTTATTATTGCAAACGCACAGATCAGGCTGTCCTACCCAATGTAACGGTACCTTTCAGTAAAACTTATTATGTCCTTCCCATCCCTGAGCAGGAAAAAGAATATGGAAACAGAAATTAAAAAGAAAAAGTGATGAAACGATTTATACATAAATACAGTTTATTGTGCTTTGGTCTAGCAGCAATATGGTGTGGCAGTTGCTCAAAAGACAGGTATGTACAATACGATGCGGACTATGCTTCTCTGCGTTTTATTTATACCGCCCAGGGAAACGACAGTATCGTTTATTCATTTGCCTTGTATCCGGATAAAGAAGAAGATATTGTTGAGATACCTTTTAAGCTTGTCGGTCTGGTATCCGGACAAACCCGTGGAGTAAAGGTCGAAATTGTAAAAAAAGAAACTACGGCTAAAGAAAACGATAACTTTGTCATCGAAACAAGCGAACTTCCTGCCGATTCGTTAAAAGCAACCTTAAAAATAAGAGTGAAAAAAACGCCGGATTTGGAAAATCATGATTTGGAGTTGAAAGTTCGTCTCGGACATAATGATTATTTTGCAGCAGCTCCCATCGGTGAAAATACATACCGGATTGTATTGACTAATCGTCTGACCAACCCTAAAGGATGGCCTTTCGGTGAATATAGCCGTGTAAAGCATCAGTTTGTGATTCAAATATTGGGGATTGCAACCGATTATGACAAATGGACGCGGGGAGAGCAAATTCATAATACAAGCATAATGGTGGATGCGTTGTATAAATACAACAAAGCACATCCGGGAAATCCCCTGACCGATGAAAACGGATTACTTGTAAGTTTTTGATGAAATACTAATGATTAAAAAACACATCATGAAAAAAGTTATATATATTATCATTCCTCTTTTGATTATCCTGGCCTCCTGCTATGATGACAAAGGGAATTATGACTATACAAATTTGCCTGATATCGCCATAAAGGCAAAGGATACGGTAAATATAACCCAACTTCATACATTAAAGCTTTCCGCAGATGTAAATTTGAATGGTGATACGGAAGCCGACTACGAATTCAGTTGGCGGATTTGGTCAAACAATATCGGAGGGGTCAATCAGCAAAAAGTAATCGGTAATACCCGGAACTTGGTGTATGAAGTAACAGACACTCCGGGAACTTATACTTTGGTACTGACTGTCCGTAACAAAATTACGGATGTAAAAACCTATAAACAAATTCACTTGGTCGTATCAGGAAGTATAACCGAAGGCATAATGGTTTTGCAGGAAAAAGACGGAAAAAGTGATTTTGATTTGATTATGAGTCCCTATTTCTCAAACCGGGTAGAAAATGACGAAATTATACACAATGTATACGAAACAGTCAATGGAGAAGCCCTGACCGGACGCGGTGTCGTCATCGGCAGCTATTTTTGTATCGGAAGATATCAGAATGTGATTGTGCTTACCGATAAGGGCGGGGCCCGCCTGTCGGCCATCACTATGCAAAAAACATTTGATATGTCTACGCTGGTACTTGACTTATCATCCTGGAAACCGGAAAGTTACATTTTCTGGCACTATTACTGGAGCCCGGGAAGATTTGGCTACGATGCAATCGTGTCGAACGGTCGTTTTTATGAATACAGTGCGATCAGTGGTACGGGATTTACAACTTATACCGAACCGATCCTGAAAGACGGCCTGACCTATAAAGCATCGCCTTATGCCCCTAAATGGTTTGATTATTATCAGGGTATTCTTTATGATGAAATCGGAGGACGTTTTCTGGGAATCGAGAATAATACATGGATTTTGAAAGAATTGGCAGTGGCCACGACAACCCAGCCCTTCGATTGGGGAAATATGCATGCCAGCCTCCGTTATATGGAAACAGGATACAATAATTACGAATACGGACTGTTCGAAGATTGGGATACGAAAAAAATGACATTATGCGTTTTCAATTTTGACACAAAGCCCAATATCGGTGTAGGG